>JBPYEE010000099.1:0-3997 GCA_051985095.1 Vicinamibacterales bacterium
CTCAACAGGTCGCAGCATCCAATGTGCTCGGCGAGCGACTTTGAGCCCCTCACGGTGGCGTAGTGAATCCTTCGGATGGCGTCGATTTCATCAGGCGCAAGGCGCAAACTCGACGGTCTCATCTAAAAAAGAGCAAGCAGACCGCCTCCGAGCCCGTCGAGGCGGCAAGGTTTCGAGCTGGCGAGCAAGTTGACAGCTTTACGATCGAGGGCTCGGGTGACTCGCTTCCACCGTTCAGCACGTTGGACGGCGCTGGGTCTGACAGTCGTGGCGGCTACGCTCCTGACCGAGTGCTCCAAACCGCCGCCGGCAAACAGCGGAGCCTCCGCTCCGATCCGGAGCCAACGCTCATTTGAAGAGTTTGCGCCGGAGACTTCACCCCAAGAGGTCCCGCCCCAGCCAGAAGACGAAACGGCTCTACCCGTTGCGCTCCGTTCCGTGCTCAATCGTCCGTTTACCGGCGACTTCGATGAGATGGTGAAGCGCCGCATGATTCGGGTCGGCGTTACCTACAACTTAACCCAGTATTTTGTCGACAACGGTGTCAAACGGGGCGCCGACTACGAATACCTCAAGTTGTTCGAAGATACGCTGAACCAACGGCTGAAGACTGGGAATCTCAGAGTTCACGTAGTCGTCCTGCCGCTGTCGCTGGATCGACTGCTCCCGGCGCTTGTGGCAGGGAAGCTTGACCTGATCGCCGCGCTGTTAACCGTGACGCCCGAACGCCGGGCGCTTGTCGACTTCTCGATCCCAACTCGGCGCCACGTGAGCGAGGTCATCGTCACCGGGCCGGGTGCTCCAGCGATCAACAAAGCCGAGGAACTGTCGGGGCAAGAGGTCTTCACGCACAAGTCGAGCAGCTACTATGACAGCCTGCTCGCGCTCAACCAACGACTGCACTCGCACGGGTTGAAGCCGGTCGTGATTCACGATACGCCCGAGAACCTCGAGGACGAAGATCTGCTGCAGATGGTGAATGCCGGCCTCATCAAGATTGTCGTGGTCGACAACTATATGGCGAACTTCTGGGCCAAGGTGCTTCCGCACCTCGACGTTCATCACCATGTCTCACTTCGTTCAGGTGGCGAGCTGGGGCTCGCGTTCAGAAAACACAGCCCGCAGCTAGCCGCCGTCGTCAATGCCTTCATCGCGAAATACGGATTGAACACGGCGTTTGGCCGGGTGATTGAGGAGCGCTACCTTCAAAGAACGAGGTTCGTGCGCAGCGCCACGGCGAACGCTGACCGTCAGCGGTTCGAGTCGCTGATGACGTTGTTCAGGAAATACGGCCGGCGATATCAGGTCGACGACCTGCTGATGGCGGCGCAGGGCTATCAGGAGTCAAGACTGAACCAGCATGCGAGGAGCCGGGCCGGCGCGATTGGCGTGATGCAGGTGCTGCCGGCTACGGGCAAGATGCTCAACGTGGGCGACATCACGGAGGTCGAGCCCAACATCCATGCAGGGGTGAAGTACCTTCGGTTGATGTTAAACCAGTACTTCTCGTCCGATCCGACGGACGACTTGAACAAGGAACTGTTCGCGTTTGCGTCTTATAATGCGGGTCCCACGAGAATCCGGGCGCTCCAGCGGGAAGCCGCGCAGCGAGGGCTCAAACCGGGGGTCTGGTTCGGCAACGTCGAATGGATCGTCTCCGAACGCGTCGGGCGTGAGCCGGTGAACTACGTTAGCAACATCTACAAGTACTACGTTGCCTACCGCCTGGTGGTCGAAGAGGACGAGCGGCGACAGCGCCGCCGGCACCATTTCGAAACGCGACTTCGCGGAGGCGGCCGCGGTGCTTAGGCGCATTCATCGATCTGTCCCGGCAGGCTGAGAGACGAACCGGAGTTCCGCGCCGAAACACCTGATTTCGAAACAGCGAACAGCGCGCGATGTCCGTCTTGATGACCCTTGATATGGTGCGAACGTGAGGTGGTGCCTGGAGATACGCGACGAGGGTGTTTCGGCGGGGCGATTTTCGGCGCTTGGATAAAGGAACGACGCTACGGATGTTCGCGAACATAGGAGTCACGCGGAGATAGCGCCGATCGGTTGAGCCCATCCGCCGGGGCATGCGTCGCCGTTCACCGAGCGGAGCAGCGAGCCTTGAGCGCGGCGATCGCCTCGAGGTGTCGCGGGGTGTTCACCCAGTCGGGCGTCGTCAGCGGCTCGCCCGTCGCGTGCGGCAGTCGGTGTGCGCGTAGTTGGGGTTCGATCGCCGCGACCACATGCTGAAAGACAATCCAGGCTTTCAGCTTCACGCCAGCTGGCGTCATATGCACCGTATCGACAAAGAGTCTCGGATCTCGAGGGTACTCGGCGTCGAGGTCATTGAACGGCAGTGCGTACGTGCGCGCATATTTGCGGAAGACACGGTTCTCGAAATCAACAAACCGCCGGATGTGCGCATAAGAGAACGGCCAATACCGGTCGTTCAGCTCGCGGAGTATCAGGGCGTCGCGATCCGGCTTCATTGCTAAGTCAGGCTCGACCAGCCACACGAACGACGAAGGCATCAGCGTGGCGTCCACGGCTGCGAGATCGTGACGGATGCGGTCGAGGTCCTTCAGAATCGTCGGCAGCTGCACAGGCAGACGAGGATCGGTCAGCGGGGGGTCAAACTCGTCGAGGTCCGTCGGCCAGGCAACGGCGATGGCTGGCTTATGCGGTTCCTGTCCGGTGCCCGGCCGTTCAAGCCGCTCGCGCCATCGGACGGCCAGTGCGCTGTAGCGGGTGAGCGTCACGGCTGGCGCCAGCGCCCGCAGCGCCCGCACGACGGGCCGCGGTGTGAAATCGGCTGGCCAGAACTGGTTGGTGCCTTCGTAATAGACCACCAGATCCGGCCGAACCGGCAGTAGTTCGTCTCGCACGACCGCAGCGATGCTGTTCGAGAGGATCCCTTCGCGTCCCGCATTCGCGATGTCGAACGACACAGATGGATGCCGAGTCGCGGCCCACTCGCGCAACCAACGGCCGATGTATTCAGGGTACGAAAAGGGGTCGCCGTGGGCATCCACGGTCGTTGAGGCGCCGACGAACGCGATCCGGATTCGGCCCGGAGGCTTGTTGAAGGGAATGTCCGGACCGCGCCATCCAAACGAGTTTGTGCGCAAACCAGATGGATAGTGTGCGTTGCGCAGGAACCGGTACGTCGGAAAAAGGGACCCACCTTTCGACGTGAAGACGTACATGTCGTCCAGAGCCTGCAATTCGCCGGCGAGATACGGGTGGGAGGAATCATCGCCGTTGCACAGCACTGCCGAAATGAAGTGCTGGTTCCATTCGTAGACGGCGGGGAGTTCGTGCCCGTGCGCACGCCAGTATCGCCGGTTCAGGTCGGGGTCGACGGGCGTGGGCGGCGGGGTCTCTGGATTCAGCGCAAACCACCCGGCGTCGACGCCATCAGCGAGACGAACGTCTGCTGCATACACACGCGCCTGCTGTGGATCCAGCCACTTCGCGTGATCTGACACTTGGCTGATCGGCGATCGAACGGCGACCAGTGGCAGCGATGCAACCGCGTAGCCGTCAGCGACGCGCGCGATCGCTTCTGCCGCCGCCGACGCCATGAGCGTGGCCGCGACCATCGCGATCGCACGAGCGGCAACAAGGCGGCACGAGGATCCCAAGGGTCCGACATCATACCGCAGTGCACGAGCGAGGCCTCGCCGCGCCAATCGCCGGCGCGTTAGAGCCGTCGGGCGCGCGATCGTGCCGAGGAACGGCAGTAATCCGATCCGTGTTCGACAGGTGGGATGCACCAGTCGCCGCTCTCCCGGCGCGCGTCACGAACCGTCACTTCACTGGTAAGTCAGGCGACACATAGGCGGCGGCCACCGCTGTCGGTCGAAGTCCTCTACTCCGGCCCACGGCCGCAATAGCTGGCGCGAGGGCACCAAAGGTATTGTTTTCCAGCGTGCGTTCGATCTTCTCTATGCGGAGAAGATGAACCGTCAACGAGCCGACCGGCGGGCCCCGATATCGAGGGACG
>JBPYEE010000100.1:0-5260 GCA_051985095.1 Vicinamibacterales bacterium
TCCATCATGCGCCGGGTATTTCCGATCACGCTGGCCTGCGTAGGCCTGCTGGCCACGGCGGCGCCGTCGCGCGCCGACGCCCGCGCCGACGCGCGCAAACAGGTCGATTTCGGCATCAGCGTCGCCCAGCGCGGCCTCTGGCGCGAGGCGATCTATCGCTGGGAAAAAGCGGTGGAAATCGACCCGCGCTACGCCGCGGCGTACAACGACCTCGCCATCGCCTACGAACACGAAGGGCAGCTGGACAAGGCTCGCAAGGCGTACGAGAAAGCGCTCGAGCTCGACCCGAACAACCAGCAGGTCCGACAGAATTACGAGTTGTTCAAGGAAATCAATGATCGGACGAGTTCCAAAGAGAAACAATAACGTTCTGGTCGCCGCGTCGGCGATGCTGCTCGCAACGCTTGCGTTTGCCTGCGGTCCCGACTACTACGAAATCCCGATCGAGACACCGATTCAGCCCAAGCTCGATGTGTCGGCCTTTCAGCGCGTGCTCGTCGCCGGCTTCGTCGCCGGCGGCACCGAGGACGTCGATGCGAACCAGGAAACCATTCGGCTTCTTCGCAGTCAGCTGCGAACGAAGTCACAGCTGCGCGTAATCGACGCCGACCTGTTGCCGCTCATGGAAGTGGCGCAGGAAAGCGCACGGAGCGCGTCGGACGATGCGGCCACGGCGCGCGAGGGGTCGGGCAACGGCGCCGCGCCGGCACCGGCGCAGACGACCGGCGGACTGCCGCCGAAGATCAAAGAGGAAAAGGATCTCGAGCCGTACGAGCGGCTCTTCGCGAACACGGCCTACTGGAAGCGGATCGGCGAGGAATATCAGAACCCGCTGATCGTCACCGGCACCGTCCTCTTCATGCCGCAATCGCGCTCGGGCTTCGTGCAGCGCGATCAGGAAGTCATCGACAGCTTCGGACGCCGTCGCGTGATGCCGCTGCGCACCTATCTCGAGCGCAAGGGATTCATGCTCAAACCGAAGTTCGTGTTCATCGATGGCCGCACCGGCGCGACCATGTATTCCGAGAGCTACCGGGAAGAGATTCTCTACAACGCGCAGCAGCAGACGCCGGCGCTCTCGTCGTACTTCGAGCTGATGGACCGCCTGGTCCCGAACTTCCTGACGGCCCTGAGCAGCCAGAAGATCAAGGGGACGCGCGTCCTGCTGAAGTAAGCGGCCGGCAGGGCGCCCGAACGTCGTAATCCTTTACAAGTGAGTCGGTTCCGGTTATACTGATCCTTTTGGACAGGTGTCGACTATGTACGCAATCATCCAGTCCGGCGGCCACCAGCTCAAGGTCTCGCCGGGCATGGTCGTGACGGTCGACGGGACCGTCGCCGAGCCCGGCACGCAGGTGACCCTCGAGCAGGTGCTCCTGGTCGAACGCGACGGGGGCGAGGTCCTGGCCGGAGCGCCATATGTGGCTGACGCGCGCGTCGTCGGGGTCGTCGCCGGCGAGGCCCGCGGACCGAAGATTCGCGTTTTCAAGAAGAAACGGCGCAAGGGGTCGCGCAATACGAAGGGGCACCGCGCCGTCTACACACGGGTGCGTATTACGGATATCGTCGTGTAGCAACGCGACATCTCGATCAGGACTGTCAGCATGGCTCATAAAAAAGGACAAGGCAGCTCACGCAACGGCCGCGATTCCAACTCGCAGCGGCTCGGCGTCAAAGCCCACGACGGCAATCTCGTCACGGGCGGCACAATCATCGTCCGCCAGCGCGGCCGCCGGTTCCGTCCGGGCCTGAACGCCGGCATCGGCAAAGACGACACGATCTTTGCGAAGATTGCCGGCCGCGTCCGGTTCGAGAACCACGGCGCGCACGGCCGCATCATCAGCATTCAGCCCGTTGCATAAGGGGCGAGTTGGCGGCCACCCGCCAACTGCATGTTTGTAGACGAAGTCGACATTCACGTTGAAGCGGGCGACGGCGGACGGGGCTGTCTCGCCTTTCGCCGCGAGAAGCGCGTGCCGCGCGGCGGTCCAAGCGGCGGCGACGGGGGCCGCGGCGGTTCCGTGTTCGTCGTGGCCAGCCCGCACGTCAACACCCTCATTAACTTCCGATTCCATCCCGAGTTCGCCGCCGGCCGCGGTGCGCACGGCGAAGGGTCGAATCGCACCGGCCGCGACGGCGCCGATCTCGATCTCGACGTGCCGATCGGCACGATGGTCTACGAGCGCACCCCGGACGTGCCCCAGCCGCTGACACTCCTCGCCGACCTGACCGCCGAGGGTCAGCGGGTCCTCGTCGCGCGCGGCGGGCGCGGCGGCATGGGCAATGCGCGGTTCGCGTCCTCGACCAACCGCGCCCCTCGGAAGACGCAACCCGGCGAGCCGGGCGAGATCAAGGATCTTCGCCTTGAAATGAAGCTGCTCGCAGACGTCGGTCTCGTCGGTTTCCCCAATGCAGGCAAATCGACGCTCATCGCGCGCATCTCGGCGGCGCGCCCGAAGATCGCCGACTATCCGTTCACTACGTTGACGCCGAACCTCGGGGTCGTCCGGTTGAGCGAGGATCGGAGCTTCGTCGTTGCCGACGTGCCCGGGTTGATCGAAGGCGCACACCGCGGCCTCGGTCTCGGCCATCAGTTCCTCCGGCACCTCGAACGCACCAGGGTGCTCGTGCACCTCGTCGATGTCTCCGGCGCCAGCGGCCGCGATCCGGTCGAGGATCTGGCGACCGTCCGTCGGGAGCTGGAGCTCTTTCAGCCGGCGCTGGCCGCCAAGCCACAACTCGTCGCCGCCAACAAAATGGACGCCGTCGACGAGCCCGCGCGCGTGACCGCGCTCGAGAGACGAGCGGCGGAGTTGAAGCTGCCCTTCTTCCGAATCTCCGGTGCGACCGGCGCGGGCGTGCCGGACCTGATCGAGGCGATGTGGCACCGGCTGGCGGCGTCGCGCCAGTCGGCTGCATGAGCGCTGTGACGACGGCCCGACGCGTTGGCCTGCTCGGCGGCACGTTCGATCCGATTCACAGCGGCCATCTCGATCTCGCGCGGGCGGCCCAGCGCGAACTCGATCTGACCGCCATCCACTTCATCACCGCCCACGTGCCCCCGCACCGGGCGCAGCCCGTGGCGTCGAGTTTTCACCGGTTCGCGATGACCGCGCTGGCCGTTGCCGGCGTCAGAGGGTGGCGCGCCTCGGATCTCGAGCTGCGCATGCCGACGCCGTCCTACACGTCGTCGACGCTGAAGTGGTTTCACGAACGGGGTTACCAGCCGTCCGAGCTGTACTTCATTCTGGGCGCGGACGCGTTCAAGGACATCCATCTGTGGCGCGACTATCCGCCGATCCTGAGCGCCGCCACCTTCGTCGTCGTCTCGCGCCCGGGATTCCCGGTCAGCGAGGTCAGACCAGGCAGTCCGGCCGACCGGTCGGACTCGTTGATTTTTGTCGATGCGGTGACGGCGGACGTGTCCAGCACCGCCATCCGTCAGCGGCGCGCGCTGGGCCAGTCCATCGGCGGCATGGTGCCGGCCGGCGTGCAGCACCATATCGAACAACACGGCCTCTACTCACCGATGCCGCCGGATCGGCGCCGGCGCGGCGCCGGCGTCAACCTGGAAGCTGCAAGCAGGGTGCATGACGAAAACTGAACGACGCACGAAAACGACGCGCGTACCGGCGCAAGTGGCGCACGCGGTGCGGGCGGCGGAGGACAAACTGGCGCACGACGTGGTCGTCCTCGATCTGCGGAAGGCCGCCGGGTTCGCTGACTTCTTCCTGATCTGTTCAGGCACGAACCCGCGGCAGATCCGCGCGATTGCCGACGCGGTCACCGAGGCGCTGGCCACCGAGGGCACCAGGCCGGCCCACGTGGAAGGGTACGAGGGATCCGACTGGATTCTGCTGGACTACTTCGACTTCATCGTCCACATCTTCGCGCCCGAAAAGCGCCTCTTTTACGGGCTGGAGCGCCTCTGGGGCAGCGCCGAGCGCGTGATTTAAGGCAGTCGCGGGGCGACAACGCTGAAGACTTCGCTCGCAATCGCCCCGATCGACTGTTCGCCGTCAATCACGACCCAGTTTTTCGCCGCCATCGCCTGCCGCTGGTAGCTCTCCCGCACGCGTCCCTGCATCGCGAGGTCACGCTCGTACCGGTCCCGATCGATCGACTTTCGGCCGACGGCCGTCTCAGGTGCGATATCGAGCAGGATGGTCAGCACCGGCGGCGGCAGAAACTTCTGCGTGTCAGTGAGCCACGCCGGATCGAGGCCGCACGCTTCGCCGTACGCGACGCTTGACGCGGCGTATCGGTCGGCCACCAGAATCAGCCCGCCCTCGAGCCATCGCAGCAGGTCCGGCTTCCGCTCGTACCGGTTCGCGATGTACAGCAGCTGCATGACCTCGGGACCGTAGTCGCGTTCGCCCTGCAGCGCGCGGGCAATCTCCTCGCCGATTGAGGTCCCGTAATCGGGGAAGGACACGAGGCGCGACTTCCGTCCCTCCTGCTTCAGGCGATCGCGGAGCATTTCGGCCTGCGTCTGTTTGCCACTCTGATCGAGCCCCTCGAACGCGATGAGCACTCCCGTCATGACTCGAGCGCGAGCATGTCGTCGACGGTCTGGCGCCGACGAATGACCCGCCACGTGCCGTGGTCCACCAGGATCTCCGGCGGCAGCGGGCGGCGATTGTAGTTGGAGGCCATCGCGGATCCGTAGGCGCCGGCGTCGCGTATCGCGACGAGATCGCCGACGGCGAGCTCGGTCATGATGCGGTCGCGGCCCAGGACGTCGCTGCTCTCGCAGACCGGGCCGACAATCTCGTAGCGGCGATCCCCGGCCCGCGGGGTGACCGCCTCGATCGCGTGAAACGCGCCGTACATCGCCGGCCGCAGCAATTCGGTCATCCCCGCGTCGATCACCGCGAAGTCGCTGTCGTCGTCGCGCGGCTTGATGTCGATGACGCGCGCCAGCAACAGGCCGGCCGGCGCCGCAATCAGCCGGCCCGGTTCGACGACGATGGGCAGCCCCGTCCGCCGGACCGCCTCGACGAGCGCGGTCGCGTACTCCGGAATCGCCGGCACCGCGCTCCCGTCATACGAGACCCCGAAGCCGCCGCCGAGGTCGAGGTACTCGAGCCGGGTGCCGCGCCGCAGGAGATCGGTCGCGGTCTCGGCGACGAGCGCGGCCGCCGCCCGGAGCGGTTCGACCGTCGTGATCTGCGACCCGACGTGCACGTGCAGGGCGACCAGCTGCAGTGCCGGCCGCTGCGGCAACGCGTCGAAGAGCTGCGCCGCGTCGTCGAGCGGC
>JBPYEE010000101.1:0-8307 GCA_051985095.1 Vicinamibacterales bacterium
GGGGTGTCGACCCTTTTTCTTGCCGCCGCTGTGCGTGACAACGGCGGTGGAGTCGTGATCGCCACAGAGCACGAATCGGATAAAGCGGCGATCGCCCGCCGGCACTTTGCGGAAGCTGGCGTGTCGACGTTCATCGACCTTCGCGAGGGTGATCTCCGACAAACACTCGAAAGTGTCGAAGGGCCGATCGACTTCATGCTCGTCGATATCTGGACGCCGATGGCGCGTCCGGCACTTGAACTGATCGCCCCGCGTTTCCGCCGCGGCGCGGTTGTCATTTGTGATAACACGCTGCAGTTCCGTGACGCATATCGCGACTACTTCGAATTCATCCACGATCCTCGCAACGGTCTTCGCACGATGACGTTACCGTTCGAAGGCGGCCTGGAGTTCACGGTTCGCACAAAATGAGCGAGTGCGCCGGGGGGCGTAGTGTACGAGCGGACGTGGGTACGCCGGGACGATCTTTTGGACAATTCCGTGTCGGCCGGCTCTCACCCGAGCTACCGGCACGAAGCACCCGCGAGCCGCTCGCTTGGGCTACGCGGTCCATTCGGACGGTCGGTCTTTGTACCACGTCGCCAGGAAAACAGACCGGCATGATGAGCGACGTTGTGGTGCCGCTCGGGCGGAGGTCATCGCAACGCTGCAGGGGGCGGGGAATCGGCGCTCTTCTAGACCCAGTACCGGCACCCTTGCGGAAGCCGAAGAATTCAACTCTACTATCAGTCCACGAAGGAGCCTGCCATGGCATTGTCACGCGTTTTTTCCGTTCTCGGTTTCGGCGCGGCGCTCCTGCTGGCGGCGCAGAGCGTCGACACGCGCGCCCAGGCACAAGCGCCGGCTTCGAACGCTCATCGCACGACGGCGGGCAATCCAATCACCGGCGAGGGACTGCCCAACCCGGCCCCAAACGTGACCCGGAACTGGGGTCAACTGCCGGCCGGCCGCAAGTGGGGTACGACAGCGGGCATCGACATCGATCCCACGGACGGCAACGTGTGGGCCTACGAGCGTTGCGGTGCGGGCACGGCCGGTGGCGGGCCCGTCGACTGCGACAACAATCCGGTCGATCCCATCTTCAAGTTCGACCGGAAGACCGGCGCCGTGCTCGCGAACTTTGGCAAGGGCGTGATGGTGACGCCACACGGCATCGCGGTGGACCGACAGGGCAACGTGTGGGTTACCGACTTCTCGGGCAATAAGGCGGGCACCAAGGGGCACCAGGTGCATAAGTTCAGCCCCAAGGGCGACAAACTCCTGAGCCTCGGGGTCGCCGGCAAAGCGGGCAACGCCGACGGGCAATTCAACCAGCCAAACGCCGTGGTGATCGGCCCCGATGGCAGCATCTACGTGGCAGACGGACACGATGCGCAGGGAATGATCACGGCGAACGCCGTCGCCGACGGCATCAAACGCGGCGCGACGTCGCGCATCAGCAAGTTCTCGCCCGATGGCAAATTCATCAAGTCGTGGGGCGGAATCGGCGTGCGCCACGGCGAGTTCCGCACGCCGCACGCGCTGGCGTTCGACTCGCGGGGCCGTCTGTGGGTGGCCGACCGCGGAAATCACCGTGTCGAGATCTTCGACCAGAACGGGACCTACCTCGAGTCGCGCTACATGTACGGCCGTGTCAGCGGCCTCTTCATCAAGGGCAACACCGTCTACGCGATCGACTCGGAGTCGGGTCCGTACAACGATCCGAACCGGCGTGACGGCGTCCGCATTGGCGTGGTCGACGAAGACCGCATCACCGGGTTCATCCCGCCGTTCGATCGGGACGACCGCGTGTATCAGGGTACTGCCGGTGAAGGCGTGGCCGTCGACGCGGACGGCAACGTCTACGCCGCCGAAGGACCGAACTCGATCGCCCAGGCGGGCGGCGCGTTTACGAAGTACTCCGTCAGGCGATAGCGGAATCCTCGAATAGTCCGTCGCGGACCCGGGACGCTCGCAGCGCGCAGTCCGGAGCGGAGCTGTGCCTGCGTTTCTCGAGGCTCCACTGATCCGGGCATCTGTCAGCGCCGCTCAGGAGGGTGGTCGACGTCCGCGTCGGAGTGGTGACGCGCAGCGTCCAGACCGCGTGGGACGCAGTGCCACGCGCGCGCCAACTGCTGCCTGCAAGAATGAACGCCCTCAGCCGATGGGTCGCCGCGCCGTTGCGCACATCCAGCCGCCCCTGCGGGTATCCACCGCGATGTCGCCGAATCCGGCGCGCGTCAGCAGATCCGCATGCTCGCGCGTCGTCAGATGCGCGGCGCGCAGGAGCGACATGACGATCACGTAAAGCGGGTTCGGCTGTCGATCGCGGACTGTCTCGGCGATGAGGGCGATCGTGCCACCCGGCTTCAGCACGCGCAGAATCTCGCGGAGGTTCGTCTCGAGGTCGGGCCAGTAGTAGTGTGTCTCGACCGCAGTCACGAGATCGAACGTGCGATCGGGGAACGGCAATGCCGCCACTGATCCCAGCCCGATGTGCACTCGGCCCGCGGCAATCGCGTCGGCATTGGTCTGCTGTGAGGCACGGACACTTGCGGTGGAGTAGTCGAGCCCCCACACGCGTCCGTTGGGTGCGAGCACCGCGAGCTTCTGCACCGTCCGACCGCCACCGCAGCCGACGTCGAGGATCACGTCGGCAGGCTCGACCTTCACGTGATTCAGCCCCCAGTCCGTCAGCGCCGAATGTGTGACGTTCATTGCGCGCACGACTCTCGCACCGAGCACGCCGCTCGGCCTGCGACATTGCCGCAGGAACCAGACGAACAGCGGTACGGCGACGAGCAGCGCGATCAATCGACGCATGAGTCCCGGATGTAAGACGTCGAACACGCCGGCCGGGTTCACCGGGGCCGGGCGTGGTCCGCAGTTATCGCGTCCTCGGGCACTCGAGAAACCGTGCGGAATCTTCGGGAGCTTGGATCCTGTGCGCGACGGGACCGATTAGGCCAGGGTCAAGTCTTGCCACACTCTGTCGAACAATCCTTTGTCCCTTGCGATCTCGCATCCCCGATGTCGTTGGCACTGCGTTCAAGCACGCAACTCGGCTTCGAGAACCAATCCGTTGCGAAAGCACCTGGCGTCGTACGACGCGCGACAAAATGAAGCCGCGCCATTCTGATGATGCACCCGCCTCACCTTGTAAGAAACAGGCGCACTCTGAAAGCAGAATGCGGCACGAATCGGTCAAGCACCGAACCGTCGAACACGAGAGGAACCTGCGACCGCCTGTTCGCCGAATCTGGTATGGTTGCCGGCCATGGAGACTAATCTTTTGCCGGGTGTCACGTCTCTGCGCCTGCGCGTCTCCCGCCGTCGCCTGCTGCAGGGTCTCGCCGTGGCCGCCGCGCCCGCGCTGATCGGCCGCCAGCGGGGCCAAGCGGCGCAAGCCGGGAGCCCTGCGGTTGGACCGTACCTCCCGGACGTGCTCCCAATGGGCGTCCGCTCGCGATTCGTCGACAACGTGAATGGTCTTCGAATGCATGTACTCGAGGCGGGCTTCGAGACACCGAGCCGCAGGGCCGTGCTCATGCTGCATGGCTTTCCCGAACTGGCCTACAGCTGGCGGAAGGTGATGACGCCTCTGGCCGATGCCGGTTACCACGTCTTCGCGCCGGACGTGCGCGGATACGGGCGGACGTCGCCAGCTCCCGTCGCGTACAGCGACGACCTGCGGCCGTTTGGCACCGTGAACAAGATCCGCGACATGCTCGCGCTGGTTTCGGCCCTGGGTTATCGATCGGTCGCGGCCGTCATCGGACACGATCAGGGGTCGCCGCTGGCGGGATGGTGCGCGTGCGCCCGTCCCGACATCTTCAGATCTGTCGCCATGATGAGCGCACCGTTCGGCGGTCCGCCGTCGATTCCGTTCAACTCGGCGAGCGGACAACCGCCGCCTGCCTCCACGGTCGACACAATCTACGACGATCTCGCCAGGCTCTCGCCACCGCGAAAGCACTACCAGCGTTACTACCAGACGCGTGAGGCCAACGAGAACCTGTGGCATCCGCCGCAGGGCTTGCACGCGTTCCTGCGAGCCTACTACCACATGAAGAGTGCGGACTGGAAACAGAACCATCCGGCCCCGCTCGCGGCCAGAACCGCGAGTGAGTGGGCCAAGATGCCGCACTACTACATCATGGATCTCGACAAGGGCATGGCAGAGCAGGTCGCCACCGAGATGCCGACTGCGGCGGCGATCGCGGAGAACAAGTGGCTGCCCGATTCCGAGCTGCGCGTGTACTCCGAGGAGTACGGCCGGACGGGATTCCAGGGCGGTCTCAACGGCTATCGTGGAAGTCCCGGCGACGTCGACCTCCAGCTGTTTGCCGGACGCACCATCGACGTGCCCGCCTCGTTCATGGGCGGCAAGAGCGACTGGGGCGTTTATCAGAACCCGGGTGCTCTCGACCGCCTCGAGAAGACGGTCACCACGAACTACAAAGGGACGCACCTCGTTGATGGCGCCGGCCACTGGGTGCAGCAGGAGCAGCCGCAGGTCCTGAGTGGTCTGCTGCTCGACTTCCTGAAAGCCTACGCGCCAAAAGGATGACAGTTCACGCCTTGGCACCTCACCGAATCACGCACGCGAACGGTTGGTGTCCTCGCTGAATTGTCCTCTGTCTGAACAGAACAGTAGATCGGCCGACATTGCCTTCCGTCGAGAGTCTCGGGGTACACCCCGGACTGCTCGTCCGCCCGATCACGTCCTTCCGGCCAAGTTCACAGCGCCGAACCTCGCCAAAGCGTTTCGCGTCGTATCGACGTTGTCCAGGCAGTATTGAAGTGCCATTCCTTCGCGACGACTTTGTTCGCGACGTGCAACACGAGCCTGAGCTCGATTGTGTCCACGAGGCCCGCGTTCGAAGGCATCGAGGCCCTTCGCCAGAGCAAAGGTTGTTTCGATGACGATGTGCTCGCTGACGCATTCCAACGGACATCGAGCTCATCGCCGCGTGAATTCGACGATCTCCACCGCCTCGTTCGGGAGGCGGCATACGGACGCTGGTGCAGGGGCTTGCGGTGAGACGCCGGGCTCACCACGCCGAATGGTGCATAGGCAGCGAGGCATGTCGCGTGAGCCGATCGAACCTGTGCACGCATGTGCAAAACCTTCGCAATGTGAGAACAACAGTCAAGAAACCAGGGGTCGTCTGTTGACAGCCGCCGACGCCTAATGCATAAAAGCGCGTCTGCCATGGCGTCTGACCTCCACAGACTTGTTTCTTGGAGCGCGCCACTCAACGGCAGGTCAGATCGCGACAGTTACATTGGATTCCGGCGCCGCGTTGCAAAATGCGATTAGCGTGACAGCGCGCCGGCACTTCAATGCTTTCCGGAGTAGACCATGTTTAGCAGTACCGTTCTGGATGTCGCGGCGGGTCTCGTGTTTGTTTTTCTCGCTGTGAGTCTTGCTGCGAGCACCTTCACCGAAGCACTCGCCTCGATGACGAGGTGGCGCGCCAGGGTACTCCTGAGCGGCATGAAGGAACTGTTAAACGACCCGAAACTAAATGGGTTGGCTCTCAACGTTTACAATCACGCCTTGATCAACCCGCGCGCCGACGGCACGGCGACCGCGACCGATGCGCCAGCCCATTTACCGTCGTACATCGATCCGAACCAGTTCGCTGACGCGTTGCTGGACATCACTGGTATCACCACGGCTGCGACCGCTGGTGCCGCGCAAGTCCAGGCGACGATCAGTACGAACATTCAGGATCCGCAGCTCAGGCAATTCTTGAGCGGGGCAGCCACGCGCGCCGGCGGCGCGCTGACGCTCATTCGCGATGACGTTTCGCACTGGTTCGATAGCAGCATGGATCGTGTCAGTGGGGTCTACAAACGTCACATGCAATTGATTTCATTTCTGGTCGCGTTCACGATCGTGTGGCTCCTGAACATTGACGTGGTCGCGATGACTCGCGCCCTTTGGCAACAGCCGATGCTGACGCGGAAGATAGCACCCATCGCGGGCCAAACGGCAGCAAACGCTCTCAGTGAGTTGGACGCGCTTCGCCTGCCGATAGGTCATCCTGCCACGACGACGTGGGATGCGCTCCTGCTTGGCTATCTCATTACGGCCACGGCCACACTGTTCGGTGCGCCGTTTTGGTTTGACACGCTTCAACAGTTCGTCCGGCTCAAGGGTTCTGGACCGAGCCCGGACGAGAAGCGCAGCGGGGCGGCCGCAGCTAACTGAGAGGCGATGAACATGATCGGTCTCGGGATGTATCGCCGGAAGCTTCATCCGAGGTCAGTCACCGAAGACTGCCGCAGCTTTGCAGTTCAGTTGCAGCGGGTTTCGCACACTCCCTGCAGGCGTGGAATATTCGGTAGACAGAGCTTCAGATTGTGACGCACGCCCTAAACCGAACTGAGCACCCGCATCAGGGACCACATTCGACAAATGGTGCAAGCGTCAGCCCATGGGTTTGCAGCGCGTTCTTCAAGGCCGTTTCCGTCTGGGACCACGCAATGGTTTGGAACGTGCCTGCTCGCGCATTGATGGCGCGCGTTTCACCGCATACGTCGATCGTTTCTAATCGTGACGTGTCAGGGACCAGCTGCTTCATTAGAGCCAGATCGCCGTACACGGGAGTGCCGCCGACTATCACAAGAAGCAGGTCTCCAGGCGTCTGCCGGATCAGCGCATCGTACGCCGTCGCGGCGTCACCTTGTTGCGGCCGCCTCATCACGATGAGGTCTGCAGCCGACCCAGACGTCAGCTTCCCGATCCGATCGTCGAGATGCGCCAGGCGAGCCGGGATAACCGTCGCCATGTCCACCAGTTCTTTGCTTGAAAAATTGAACGGCGGAGGATTGTTCTTGTCGCGCTGCCAGCGGTCGATGTATCGCAATTCTGCCAGCATTCCGGTGCTTCCAGATGGACTCCAGTCGGGAGCGATCGCCACCGACACGCCGGCGCTACGTGCGGCGGTCACGTCGGTTGTAGCGCCGTAGAGTTCCATGTTGCTGCGTGGCGACCAGATCAGTCCGGTGCCCGCCGATGCCATCTGATGGAATTGGCTCGCGTGCAGCCCCACACCGTGGATAATGCTTGCCCCCGGATGCAGGTAGCCGTGCGCCGCAAACATTGCGAATTCGCGGCGCGCCGAGGCGTCGATGCCCTCGGCGACATGCGCGACGGTGGCCCTCGGAGACGACGGCATCGCTTCGCCCGGATTCAGCGCACAGGGTTCGATCGGGCGCCCTACATCCCGCATCGCCTGTTCACCGCAGCTCGAGCGGATTTCGAACGGAAAAATCTCATTCCGAAACGGCTCCTCGCCCAGCTTCTCATCCGCCGTCAGTTCGCTGAGAAAATCGAGATTTCGCGCAAGGCCGCGAATACAGTCATCTGGAATACTGCCTACGGTCGACGTGGCGCCGTTTATCAGCGCTTTCAACTCTCCGTAACGGTTTAGATCGCAGTTGTGACCGCCGCTGACGAGCTCTCCGTGAGGTCCCGACAGCGCCGCCAGATAGTCAGGCATCTCCTGCCACTCGTACCGGTTTTGCGTCAGATGTGGCGGCCGCCATCGAGGAAGCGCATTCCAGGTTATGTGGTTGTGCAGGTCAATCAACCCAGGGAATATGACACCGTCGGTGAACACGACAGTGTCCACTTGGCGGGATGCCTGGTCTGACCAGGGCTGCACCGATGAAATGACGTTTTTGTTCAAGCCAATAATGCCGTCATCGATGACGCCGGTCGGCGTGACCAGCGTCCCCCGGAAGGCGACCGTCTGACCACACACCGGCCGACCCGTTATGAGCACCGCGGTCGCGCAGGCCGTCATCAGCCATCGGTTCATGGTTCACCCGTGCATCATGATTTGCTGACATGATTTCGAAACGTCGGACGTCGGTGCGTGTCCTGGATGTCCACGATATCCAGGATGCACAAATGCGACCGCTCATTGACACTACGGCAGGACTTGATAGTGCTCCTCATAGAGCATGAGGACTACGACGGTTTCGGCGCCGGGCACGCCCCACCGGCACGTGAGATTATCCTTCAAACGCACATGCGACGCGTCGTCTGAATTCTGCCGTCCTCACCCGTCCTTCCAGCGCTCGTCGTCGCCGCTCCTGCTGAATGATCCATCTCGCCGAATCAGGGGCCGGTGGACATCACTGTGATCTACGCGTGAAGAAAGGCGTTCGTGGTTCAGCGATTGGTGCGTCACCAATCCGGCTGGAGTTAGCAGATGTCGGTAGAATCCTATCGTTGTCTCAGTGCGGCTGTTGGACGACGCCGCGCGGTGTTCGTAGCACTTATGGAGACTTCAACTGGGAAACCGCCCG
>JBPYEE010000102.1:0-8824 GCA_051985095.1 Vicinamibacterales bacterium
GGCCGGCGCATACTCGCCGGACGCGCTGGACGCAGGCACCTGCGCCGCGAGCGGCGAACTGATTCCGACAAGACACATCACCGCGCCCGCCAGCAGCCACATCAGCCTGCAGAAGCGATTCATGTGCGGACTTGTACTCGATGGCGAGCGGCTTGTCTACTGCCGGGGTCGACGATCCCTAGGGGCGGCTAGGGGCGGCCATCGAATGCATGAAACGTGAACCGCGACTGGACGGCCGCACCCACGTTGCCGTCGCGGCTCGTCAACCCGAGCGTTCCGTCCAGTTCGAGACGCACGCCGCCCCGTGTCCAGACGAGTCCTGCCCGCGCGATGCTCCGCGATTCGAGCCCCGGTTCAATCGGCCCGGTCCGGCCGTCGATGCCTTCCAGAAGCGAGAGGTGCCGCGTCATTCTCTGGTCGAGCTCCGCTGAATACAGGAGCGATCCGACGTGTCGATCGGCGTGCAACGGATCGCCGAGAATGCCGTAGCCGATGTTGCCGAAGAATTGAAGCGCGGCGATCGACTGCTGAACCAGCAGACTGCTGTAAAAATCCGTCGTGTTCTGACCGAGTCCGCTCGCGTGTTTCGCATTCGGCAAGCGGGTCGCCACGCGGACCCCGATGGCGGCCGTGCCGTTCTCGGACTCCGCGAGGCGAAGTTTGGTGCCGACAATCACATCGTCAAACGCGCCGGTCGAGGACGGGTTCGAGAGCCGGAGCAGATCCGAGAGAACAGCCGGGGTCCGAGACGTGATCTCGAGGTGGTCGCGGATGCCACCGCTCAGGTCGAACTCGGCGATCGAGCTGAGCCCGAAGTCGATCCGGACAAGGCCGATCCTCCACAGATCACCGCCGAGACCCGACAACGTGAACCGGACATCGCGCGCGTAATCCGCGCCCGCCCGCACCGTGATGTTCCCGTCGCCCGGTCCGTCCACCGACTCCGTCGTCAGCGGCCGCGACTGTGCGCGGGCTCCGCGGGCGCCGGCGACGGCCACCATGATCAGGATGGCGGCGGCCACTCGTCCATTGCGCATCTCAGGCGCCAATCATACCGACCGGCGTCGGGCGCACCGATCGCGGTAGAGTGGGGTTCGTGCGTGTCACAGCGGTGATCGGCGCGGGGATCGTGTGCGGTGCGCTTGCGGCGGGCTGCGCCAGGCGGCCGGCCGTCCCGCTCCCGCCGCGGGGCGGGCTGCGGCAGGCGAATGTCCTGCTTCTTACGATCGACACCCTGCGCCGCGATCGGGTCGGGGCGTACGGGAGCAACCGCGGCTTGACCCCGACGCTCGATTCACTGGCGGCCGGCGGCATCCGGTTCGCGCACGCCTACACCCACGTGCCCATGACCCTGCCGGCGCACGCCTCGATCCTCACCGGCCTCCTGCCGCCGCATCATCACGTCCGGACCAACGGCACGTTTCGGCTCGACGATCGCGTGCCCACCCTCGCGACGCTGCTCAAGGAGGCGGGCTACCGCACGGGTGCGTTCGTCGGCGCGTTTGTGCTCGATGCCCGGTTCGGTCTCAACCGCGGGTTCGATGACTACGATGATCGGTATCCGCAACAGCCAGCCGCCACCTCCTTCAGTTTCGTCCGCCGGCCGGCGCCGGACGTCGTCCGCGCCGCGGAGGAGTGGATCGTCCAGCCGCCGTCGCCGAATGGAGCGCCGCAGGCAGCGGTCCCGTGGTTTGCGTGGGTGCACCTGTATGATCCGCACGCGCCGTACGAGGCTCCGGCCGAGTTCCGGACCGGCCGGTCGCCGTACGATGCGGCTGTCGCTTATACAGACGCCGCCGTCGGCGGCTTTCTCGACCGGCTCCGGCGGGCGCGCGCGCTGGATCGAACGATCGTGGTCGTGACCAGTGATCACGGCGAATCGCTTGGCGATCATGGCGAATCGACCCACGGGCTCTTTGCGTACGACTCGACCCTCGCCGTCCCTCTGATCCTCTGCGGGCCATCGATCGGCGCCGCCGTCGTTGATGCGCCCGTCGGCCACGTGGACATCGTGCCAACGGTGATTGACCTGCTGGGCCTCGCGGCGCCTGGTCCGCTCGATGGCCGTTCGCTGGCGGCCCCGCCGCCGGACCGGGCGATCTACTTCGAGGCGCTGGACGCGAATCTGACGCGGGACTGGGCCCCGCTGACCGGCGTCGTGCGGCGCGAGACGAAATACATCGACCTGCCGATCCCGGAACTCTACGACCTGGATCGCGATCCGGGCGAAGCACACAGCCTGGCCGCCGCCGACCGGGCGACGGTGAACGTTTTGTCGCGCGCGCTGACTCAGGTTGACAGCTCGGATCCCTCGGACGTGCGCGCGGCGCAGCCGGCAGGCCCGCCGCTCGGCGACGCCGAAGCGCGCCTGCGCGCGCTGGGGTATGTCAGCGGCCGCACCGGCGCGCGCCCGCGCGCCTATGGCACCGCCGACGATCCGAAGCAGCTGGTGTCGCTCAACGAGCGGTTCAACTCGGCGATCAGTGCGTTTAATGAAGGCCAGTCGCGTCCGGCGCTGGACTCCTTGCTGCAAATTCTGCACGATCGGCCCGATTTCCTCAGCGCCCGCACGAGCGCGGCCACGATTCTGCTGACCGAACGGCGCGCACGGGACGCCGCCGCGCTGCTGGCCGATGCGCCGCCGGCGCAGTCCAACGCGCCGGCGCGGCTCGCCAAGCTCGGTGTCGCGTTGCGCGACGCCGGCGATCTCGACGGCGCGGCCCAGGCGCTCGAGCGGGCGCTCCGCGACGGCGACGAGAATCCTGATCTGCTGAACGATATGGGCGTGGTGTACGCCCGGCTCGGGCGGGAACGAGAGGCCCGTGCCATGTTCGAGTCTCTGCTCCGGCGCGCGCCCAACGCGTCAGGCACCTGGTACAACCTCGGGCTGCTCGAACTCGATGGACGCCACGCCTCCGCCGCCGCGCAGGCGTTTCGCCGTGCGGTCAGCGCCGACCCGTCGTACGGGGACGCCTGGGTGGCGCTCGGCGCCTCGCTCGTCAGCAATGATTCGCCTGCCGCCGTCGATGCCTGGCGACGCGCCGAGCGGCTGCGGCCGCATGACTACGATCTGCTGTTCAATCTCGGCATGACGCTGGCGGCGGGTGCGCATCCCAGAGACGCTGCACCCTACCTCGAGCGATTCGTGAACGAGGCGCCGCGTGATCGCTACGCCGGGGATCTGACGCGCGTCCGTTCAACGCTCGCGAGGATCCAATGACCCGTCCCCGCCGCGCGGTGGCGATGGCGCTCGTCGCGTTCGGCGCCGCAGCCGCGGCACTCGGGATCGCCTGCGCCCCGTCCGGCGCCGTGCGGCCGGTCCCGTCGGGCGCGCTTCGCGGCGCAAACCTGATCCTCGTCACGATTGATACGGTACGGGCCGATCATGTCGGCGCGTATGGCTCGATGCTGGGCCTGACGCCGACGCTCGATCGGCTCGCCGGCGAAGGGCTCCGCTTCGAGCGCACGTACGCGCACGTGCCGATGACGCTGCCCTCTCACACGACCATCATGACCGGGCTCTACCCGATGTCGAACGGCGTGCGCGACAACGGATCGTTCCGCTTCGACGGCACCAAAGCGACGCTGGCCGGCGCGCTGAAAGCGGCCGGGTATCGGACCGGTGCGTTCATCGGCGCGTTCGTCCTCGATGCTCGCTTCGGCCTCAACACGGGATTCGATGAATACGACGACCGGATGATCGGAAGTGGATCGAATCTCGAGGTGGTGCAGCGCACCGCGGAGGAAGTTCTGGCACCCGCCGGAGATTGGATACTCTCCCGAACGGAGCCGGGGCGCCCGCCGTTCTTTGCGTGGGTGCACCTCTATGATCCGCACGAGCCGTACACGCCCCCCGAGCCGTACCGATCGCGGTACTCCTCGGACCCGTACTCCGGCGAGATCGCGTATGCCGATGCCGCGCTCGGCGTGTTCCTGAATCGGCTGCGAGTGGGCGGTGCGCTCGATCACACACTGGTCGTCATCACCTCCGATCATGGCGAGTCGCTCGGCGAACACGGGGAGCGGACGCACGGCCTCTTCGCATACGACGCCACCCTTCGTGTTCCCCTCGTCCTCTGGGCGCCCGGCGTCCTCGGCGCGCGAGTAATCCGTCAACCCGCCCGCCTCGTCGACGTGATGCCGACGATTCTGGACCTGATTGGGGTCGATCGGTCGCCGGCCGGTCAGCGCATCGATGGTCGGAGCTTGCGTCCATTCGTCGGCGGCGAGCAGCCCTCCGATGATCCCGGCTCGTACTTCGAGGCCCTGAACGCGAACCTGACGCGGAACTGGGCTCCGCTCACCGGGTTCGTCCGCAACGGACTGAAAGTCGTCGATCTTCCGCTTCCCGAGCTTTACGATCTGTCGACAGACCCTCACGAGCTGCACAACGTGTACGGGGCGCAGCGCGACCGGGCGCGAGACCTCGAAACGCGGCTCGACGGTGTGATCCGCTCCGCGGACTCATCCGCACTGACGCCGGAGGCGCCGGATGCCGACGCGGCTGCGCGACTCAGGTCCCTGGGGTACGTCGTCGGTCCCAGCGCGCGGCGTCCGCATGAGTACGCGGCGGCCGACGACCCGAAGCGTCTCGTCCATCTCAACGCGGCCCTGGACGAGGCGACCGCGGCGTGGTCGCGCGGCGATGGAGCTCACGCGATCGACATCCTGCACACGACCCTCTCGGAACGGCCCGACCTGACAATCGCCTACGAACGCCTGGCCTTCGTGTTACGCGCCGGGGGCCGCATCCCCGAAGCCGTTCGCGTCCTCGACGAGGCGGCGCGGGAGGGACACGCCAATGACGCGCTGCTGCAATCGCTCGGCGAGATGCTGCGCGACGCCGGCGACCTGTCCCGGTCAGCATCTGTCCTCGAGGCGATTCTTGAGCGGAACGCGGCCGACCTGCAGACCGCCGATGCGCTCGGCCAGACCTACGCGCGGATGGGCAGGGCGCGCGATGCCGAAGCGATGTTCCGTCGCGTCCTGGCGGCTTCGCCCAATACGGCCGCCACGTGGAACAATCTGGGCTCGGCGTATCTTGCGGAGGGGAAGACCGATGACGCGCTCGACGCGCTGAGCCGCGCCGTGGCGCTCAATCCGGCGCTGGCGACGGCGCATAACGGACTCGGCGTCGCCTACGCGAAGGCGGGACAGACGACACGTGCCGTTGCCGAGTGGGAGCGTGCGCTTCAGCTTCGGCCCGGGTATCCCGACGCGGCGTTCAATCTGCGGCGCTACAGTCGATGACGAGAGGGGCCCCGTTTCCGGGGCCCCTCGGCAGAAGCGCTCGATCTCAGAATTCCAGCCGGAATCCCATCTGAAACACGCGCGGATCGAGCACGGCAATGACTTGCTTGTAGGTCGGGCCCAGCGCCAGATCGAAATTGGTCACCGGGTCCGCATTGAGCAGGTTGTAAACGTCGAGCATCACCATCGCCTTGAAGCGGCCGGAGATGGGGATCGACTTGTCAATACGCAGGTTGAGGAGGTTCACGTTGTCCGAGCGGTTCGAGCTGAGGTTCTGAGTGAAGAACGAACACTCGATGTTGCAGATGTTCAGGTTGACCGCTCCATTCGGCACGATCGGCGCCCAGTTGAAGCCGCTCTGGAAGCGGTAGTTCAGCCCGACGCCGATGTCGTAGGCGAAGGTGTAATGTCCGGCCATCTGCAGGCTGTACATCGTCGTCTTCTGGCGATTGGGCGCCGCCAGATTGGGCGAGAACTGCGGTGAGGGCGAAAGCGGGTCCGTCGTCAGCGGGCTGTTGCCCCCGTAGTCGGGGATGTCAGCCGACCGAAGCTCGTTGCGCCACTGGTAGTCGCCGCTCGCCTGGTAGAAGAACTTCCCGGCGCGCTTCGTGAAGGCAAGTTCCACCGTGTCGTAGGTGAAGTCGCCATCGGCGTAGTTGGTGTAGGTCGTCGTCGTGTTGTTGGCCAACGCATCGGGCACATCCACGAGGTTGTAGTTCACGCCGAGATAGTTCTGCACGGTCGGCACGGTGAGCTTGCCGATCCACGCGTCGGCCATGTTGTTCACGTAGAACTCGGTGAACTGTCTCTGCATCTTCCGGACATAGGTCGCACGGACGGACGACTCGCCCCAGAACTGGTGTTCGATCGTCGCGCTGGCTTCATCCGTGTAGGGCGTTTTGGTGTTGGGATCGACGGGCGCGGCCGAGGTGCCGATCCGATTCAACAGCTTCCCGAGCTCCTGCGGCCCGGTATAGAGGCCGCTGTGGTTGAGGTCCGTGAAGGCGTAGTCAGCGTAGCTCGTGCCGCTCGGGTTGGCTCCCGAGTAGCCATCGGCCATGTTGTTGTAATACCGCCCGTAAAAGGCTTTCAACACCGTTGCGCCCTTCGAGTCAAGCGTGTAGCTGATGCCCACCCGCGGCGCGATATTCGTGTTCGTGTAGAAGGTTCCGTCCGGAATGTTGCTCGAGGTCGGGAACACCATCGTTCCGTCGACGGGCGAGATCACCCCGCCCACGACCGGAGCCCGCGTCGACGACGTGTAGCCGACTCGCTGGTAATCGATGCGGAACCCCGCGGTGATGGTCATCCGGTTACTCGGCGACCAGCGATCCTGCGCATAGCCCGCGTAGTGCTGATCCACGTTGGCTCCCGTCGTCCAGGCCGATCCGTAGGCTCCCGGGGTTCCGACGTCCGCAAAACGAATCTTGTAGGGCACGCCGGCCGCGTTGTACTCAATGCGGTACGGACCGGACTGGCCATTGATGCCCAGGTTGTACCAGTCGTAGATGTCCTCGAAGCCGAACTTGAGGTCGTGGCTGCCGCCCGACCCGCCGGCTATGAAGTACGTCATCTGTGCCTTCACCTGGGGCTTCCGCCGCTCGCTGGTGAACGCATTCCAGCCGGCGCCGCCCACACCACCTGTCGCATCCAGCTTCAGCGGCGGAGTGGTCGCAGGGTTCACCGCCGGCACCATCGGCCATGCGAGATGGAACTCGCCGCCGTTCACGGAGAGGAACGCGCGGTTGCTGAGGACGGACTGCCACTCGCCTTTCCCCATCCAGGACACGCTGTCCTGCGCGAGAACTGACTGCGGGGGATTGAGCGACGACAGGTTGCGATCCGGCTTCTGCTTTCGGCCGCGCTGGTAATACCCGATGAGCGTATTCTTTGCGCCCAGTTTGTAGGTGCCCTTGGTGGTTTCGTTCTGGAAGAGCCCGAGGTCTGTTGCGACGCTCTGCGCAATCCCGGCGACCTGCTTATCGATGTGGAACTGGTTGTACGCGCCGTAGAACCAGGCCTTGTCCCTCATGATCGGGCCGCCCAGGTCGGCATGTCCCTCCCAGAAGAGGAGATTGGGATTGTCGCATTGCGCGACGCCGAGACCATTGATCGGACAGGTGTAGCCGCGGCCCGCGACCTCGTTGGCCGCGCCGTTGCTGCCGACGAATTTGCCGGGCTCGTACGCGAAATTCTCCAGCCCTTTGAACGTGTTCCCGCCGCTCTTGATCGTGGTCACGATCGAGGCGCCCGGCGAGTTCATTTCGACGTCGTTGCCGAGGGAGCTGACGGCAACCTCCTCGTTCGCGTAGTAATCCTCGTAGAAGCCCGTGCCGCCGACGCCTTCGGTGTGATCAATCCCGTCGGAGACGACCTTCGCCTGGTTCTGGACGCCGAAGGCCTCGTAGCCGGACTGCTGGCTCTTGTGGCTCCCGCCGACGTCAAACCCCTGCATACGGACACCCGGCGATTCCGACAGCGCGCCCCACACGTCTGTGGAGTTCGGAACGGCGATGAGTGCTTCGCCTTTGAGATCCGACCCTACTTTGGTGGTCGTGATGTCGATTACCGGTGAGTCACCCGTGACAGTGACGCTCTCGGCCAGGGACGCCAGCGCCAGCTGCACGTCGAGCGAGATCGTCTGGCCGAGCACGACCTGCACGTTCTCGCGGATCAACCGTTGAAACCCTGACAGCTCGAACGTCAAGGTGTAGGTCCCGCTGGGCAGCGCGGGGAACAAATACCGCCCGTCGGCCTGAGTCGCCGTTGACTGTGTGCCGATGAGCGCCGGGGACGTGACGGTGACGGTGACACCCGGCAGCACCGCGCCCTGCGCATCCGTGATCATGCCCGCCAGCCGGCCTTGTGAGAGCTGCGCTTCAGCCCTCGGTACCATGACCAGGGCGAGCGCGCAGAGCACAATCCCTGTCGTTGTTAATCGCATACTGGATCCCTCCGAGTCAGGAACTCGATGTAACGTGAATGCGCATGCTAGCAAGACACGCAAGGAAATCCACAAAAAAAGCGACATGTTCGGACACCGTTCGTTGTCGATCCAAACGGACGAACACTGCCCGAATTTGGAATAAGTAACATGTAAGCGCGTGCCGTCGACGCAACGGATCGTCCGAGAGGAGCTCGATCGGTGTCTCGCAACCAACACACTGACCGGAGCGGACACGCCGCGGGCGCTCCTCGTCGCATGGCAGCGTGACCAGTGCCGCCGTGGCGGGGGTGTCTAGAGCAAGCCGGTCGAAGTGAGGGTGTGCAAATCCCAGGCGCGGCGCCCGCCCCGCGGGTGGGCGCGGCGCTCGAAGACGGCCGGCTGACGCCGGTCCTTGAGCGGCAGCACCGCATGCAGGTATGCCGACACCGTGATCACTAGATGGTCGCCGCGCTCGAAAAACGCACCGGCCCGTTGCGCGTCCCGCGCAAGGCCCAGATGGCCTTCATGGTCGTACACGATCGCGCGCGCTCTGATGTCGGACAGCTGCATCAGATAGACCAGGTGCAACCCGTTGAATACCTGCAGCCGAATATTGGTGACGAGCAAGTCGCAGTGCGCGGCGGTCAG
>JBPYEE010000103.1:0-19930 GCA_051985095.1 Vicinamibacterales bacterium
CGCCGTGGGCTGCGATGCCGCCTGGTGTCGGTGGGTCGCCTGCTTCGTCGCGTCGCCGCGCCAGCTCGTCCGGGGGATCGCCGCCGCGTTGAAACGGGGCGGCGTCGCGATCTTTCACGAGTACGCCGATTATGCGGCGTGGCGCCTGCTGCCCGGGGTGCCGGCGCTCGATGCCTTCGTCGTTGAAGTCATGGCGAGCTGGCGCGCCAATGGCGGCGAGCCGGATATCGCACGCCGGCTGCCGGCGATGCTGCGCGAGGAGGGCTTCCGCGTGACCAGCGCGCGCCCGCTCGTGTTTGCCGTGCACCCCGCGGACGAGATCTGGCGGTGGCCGGCCGGCTTCGTGCGGTCGGGCAGCCAGCGTCTGTACGAGCTCGGACGTGTGTCGCGCGAGTGGGTCGACGACCTGCTCCACGATTTCGACGAGGCCGAACGGCAGCCGCACACGCTGATGATTACGCCGCTCGTGCTCGAACTGATCGGCGAGCGGCAGTAAGGATCCTGACCGCCAACGCGATCCCGAAGAGCGCCACGAGCGCGGCAATCGGCAGCTGACGTTCGAGCCCGGCGCGCAGCGGTGACGCGAACTGGCCTGAGAGATCGATTGGCCGGCTCCAGGCGTCGCCCGCGACCGTCTCCGTGACGGTCTGGCCATCCGCGCGGTGAACCGCGATCGGATAGGGATCGATGACGAGGCCGTAATACCAGCGCAGCGTCCGCGCGTCGTGCGGAACGCGCCCGCGGAGACGGAAGGTCGCCAGTCCATCTTCGCTGCGTGCCGCGAGATAGGCGGCCGAGACGGGCCGCACCTCGCGGCCGTCCACCCACAGCACCACGCGGTCGATGAAGTTCCCCTCGAACCGCTCCATCCGCTGGCGAAGCCAGTTCGGATCGTTTGACACGTCGAGCACGAACGATCCGTCGCGCGCAAAGGTGAGAGCCACTTCGGTGCGCTCCGGATCGTGCGCGCGCGCCGGGACCGCAAGAACCGCGATCAGAAGGGTCACCAGCACCGCACGCCGCGCCCGGTGTCGAGCGCCGAGGCGGAGCGGCGGCCACGGCCGTGGTTGACTCACCGCAGTATCATACGCGTGATGAACGTCGCTCTCGTCCTCGCCGTGGCGCTGCTCCTGCAGACGCCGCCTCCTGCCCGGGCCGACATCGTCAGCGTGACGGGGTGCCTGCGCGAGGTGGGAGCGAACAACTGGATGCTCGTGAACGCGACCGACCCTGTCGCGAGCAACGCGAACGCCCCCCAGAAGACCGAGATTCCCGCGGCGCCGCCGGTCGGGAAAAACGAGTTCAAACTGATTGGGGTGTCAGAGTTCAACCTGCCGCAGCATAAAGATCATGCCGTGATCATCAAGGGCTTGCATATTAAGGTCCAGCCGGTGAGCCGCCTGAATGTCACGTCGGTGACCACGATTTCCACGACCTGTCCCGCGGCCAAGTAGGCTACAATCCCGCGAACTGGAGGGTTCATGAAGCGCCTCGCGTGTGCCGTCCTCGGAACCCTGGCCTGCGCTGCCACGGTGAGTGTGAGCACGGCGCCGGCCCCGGCCGTCGTTCCCACCTTTGCCAAGGATGTCGCGCCAATCGTTTTCGAGAAATGTGCGACCTGCCATCGCCCCGGCGAAGTCGCGCCGATGACGCTCTTGTCGTACGAAGACGCGCGGCCGTGGGCGAAGGTCATCAAGACGAAGGTCCTGGCGCGCGAGATGCCGCCGTGGGGCGCGGATCCCGAGCACTCGTTGAAAATGCGGAACGATCGCAGCCTGTCGAAGCAGCAGATCGACACGATCGTCGCCTGGGTCGATGGCGGCGCGCCGAAGGGCAACGAGGCTGAGATGCCTCCCGCGCCGACGTTCGCCGAGGGCTGGACCGCGGGCCGCGAGCCAGACGCCATCCTCGAAATGCCGGTGGAATTCGAGATCCCGCCCGAGGGCGAAGTCGGCGTGCAGATGTTCTATTCGAAGATCCCCTTCACCGAGGACAAGTTCGCCGAGATGCTCGAGATTCGGCCCGGCAATCGCGCCGTCCTCCACCATGCGGGCGTGTTCGTCGTGGACATCCCCGACGGCGCCCAGATCGTCAACGGCCGCCTGGTCGCGCCGGACGGCAAAGTCGCCGACGATCGCGCGCGGTCAGAGTTCCGCGCCGAAGCGGCGATGGGGCTGCCGGGATCGAACAAATTGCTGTCCTGGGTCCCCGGACGCGGCCTCGACCGGCACCGCCCGGATATCGGGAAACGGATTCCCGCCGGCAAGTACTTGAACTGGCAGCTTCATTACAATCCGACCGGCAAGCCGGAAAAAGATCGGACGAAGCTCGGCATCTGGTTCAACAAAGTGCCAGTGACGCACGAGCTGCTGATCCGTCAGGCGGGCGATCCGCTCGCGACGACCAAGGGCGGCCTGTCGCTCTATCGGGCCGAGGGCAAAGAAATCGAGTACGCCGCCGAGGAGGGGAGTACGCGCCGTCGCAGCCGCACCCCGAACATCCCGCCGTATGCCGAGGACTGGTCCCTCACCGGAATCACGCCGGTCACCGAAGACATCACCCTCTACACGATGTCGCCGCACATGCACTTGCGCGGCAAGAGCTTGAAGTGGGTCGTCGTCTATCCCGACGGCCATGAACAGACGATCCTCGACGTCCCGAAATTCGACTTCAACTGGCAGATCGATTACGAGCTCGAAACGCCGCTGCACATTCCGGCCGGGAGCAAGATCCTGGGCATCGGCAAGTACGACAACTCCGCGCGCAACAAATGGAATCCGGCGCCGAACCTGCCCGTCTACTGGTCCGAACAGAGCTGGGATGAAATGTACCAGCCGTTCACGCTGTACTCGGTGGACAGCCAGACGGTCACGGATCTGGCGATCACCAAGACGCCGGAGAACCGCCGGTAGGAGGGATCCGCCACAGGTACACCATCAGGCTGTTCACGTCGCGCGTGTCGTCGGGGGGCCACGTCGGTCCCATATCCCACATGTGGGACACGACACGCGCTCCTGGCCTGAGCGCCTGCAGCTTCGGGATCAATGCCTGATTGATCCGCGGCATCAGGAACAGCGTCACGACCGTGGCGGCGCTGAAGTCGGTCTCGAACAGATCCTGGTTCAGGAACCAGACGCGGTCGGCGACGCCGGCCCGTTTCGCGTTCTCGTTCGCCTCCGCCACCAGCCGCGGCTCGATTTCGATCCCGACACCGCGGGCGCCGTACTTCTGCGCGGCGGTGATCGGAATCCGGCCATCGCCCGACCCGAGATCGTAGACGAGGTCCGCGGAGGTCACCTGCGCCATGTCGAGCATCTCCTCGACGACGTTCTGCGGCGTCGGGACGTATTTGACATCGGGCGGCTTCAGGCGACGCTGGGCCGGCGTCGCGGCGGTCAGGGCCGCCACGACGAGCACGCCAGCCGCGGCCGTCCGGTAGCGGGCGCGTGTCAGCCTCTTCGCCACGGATTGTAGCGATAGCCATCCCGAAGCAGTGCGACCATCGCTCCAGGCATGAGTGCCAGCTTTACGAAATAGAACATCATGTCTTCCGCCGAAGCTGCTCTTTTCGACTCAGCTCGACGGGACCTGCCAGGCTGTCCGGACGCCTTTCATCAGAACGCGATGATACGTCAGAATATCAGGCGGATTTGAGCCCCACGCGCAGCGCGATCGCCCTTGTCCTGTCGGCGATCGCCGTCACCTTGACCGCTCGGACGCTCGCTGGACCCCAGGACGGGCCGCCGGATGGCGCGAAGCTGTTCGACAGCGATTGTCGCGCCTGCCACGACGGCAACGACGCGCGTGCGCCGTCGCTCGATGCGATGCGCGGCCGCGGCCCGCAGGCGGTCCTCGACGCGCTGACCTCGGGATCGATGCGCTACCAGGGGCTGCGCCTGAGCGGCGCGGAGCGCCGCGCGATTGCCGAATTCGTCGGCGGGCGGCGACTGCGCGGCACCCTCGCCGGCAGCGCCGTCGGGCGCTGCGCGCCGGCACCGCGATTTGGCGATCCCCTGGCGCGACCGCACTGGATCGGGTGGTCGCCGGATGCGCGGAACACCCATTTCCAGCCGGCGTCCCAGGCCCGCCTGACCAGTGACCAGCTTCCGCGCCTTCAGGTGAAGTGGGCGTTTGGCTTTCCCGATGCGACCTCGGCCTGGGCCCAGCCGACAGTCGCCGGCGGGCGGCTCTTCATCGGCAGCCAGAACGGGATCGTGTACTCCCTCGACGCGGCGAGCGGCTGCAGTGCCTGGACGTTCTCGGCCCATGTCGGCGTGCGCACGTCGATCGTGATTGCCCCGCGGGGCCGCCCGCTCGCGTACTTCGGCGACCAGAACGGCTGGGTCTACGCCCTCGACGCGGCGACGGGGCGCGAGGTCTGGAGCCGAAAGGCCGACGATCATCCGCTCGTTCGCCTCACCGGATCGCCGGCGCTTGTCGATGGGCGCTTGTACGTGCCGCTGTCCTCCTACGAGGAAGGCGGTAAGCCACCGGGGTACGCCTGCTGCACGTTTCGTGGCGGCGTCATCGCGCTCGACGCGAAGACCGGCATGACGATTTGGCGCGCGTACACGATCGATACGCCGCCGGCGTTGATTCGGACGTACGCAGACGGGACGGAGGTCTGGGGCCCGGCCGGCGGCGCCGTCTGGTCGGCACCGACGGTCGACGTCAAGCGCGGCGTGCTGTATGTCGGGACGGGAAATACCTACTCGGGCGAGTCGCAGCCCACCACGGATGCGGTGGTGGCCTTCGACCTCAAAAGCGGCAAGCGGCGCTGGGCGCGCCAGATGTATCCGGGCGATCGCGACGTCTACGGCTGCCGTCCCGGCGAAGTCAACTGCGGATCGAAGGCGGGCCCCGACTTCGACTTCGGGGCGTCGCCCATCCTCGTCGAGCGGCCGGACGGCCGCGAGGTGCTGATTGCGGCGCAGAAATCCGGCGTCGCCTACGCGCTCGATCCGGATCGGAATGGCGAACAGCTGTGGCGGTACCGGGCCGGCGGCGGGAGCGGCCTGGGTGGTATTCAGTGGGGAATCGCGTCGGACGGCACACGGGTCTACCTGCCGGTGGCTGACATCTACAGCGACCGGCCGGGCGGGTTGCACGCCGTCGCCGTCGATTCCGGACAGCGCGCGTGGCTGACGCCGGCGCCGCCGCCGCTCTGCGGCAAACCGAGCCGCGGGTGCAACAGCGCGCAGTTCTCGGCTGTCACCGCGATTCCCGGGATCGTCCTGTCACCGTCGAACGATGGCGCCCTGCGCGCCTATGCCGCCGAGACGGGCCATATCGTGTGGACGTTCGACACGAATCGCGATTTCCGGACGGTGAATGGCGTTCGCGCCCACGGCGGGTCGATGAACGGGCCCGCGCCGGTCATTGCCGGCGGGATGCTGTACATCAGCTCCGGGTACGGCACCTTCGGGCTGCGCCCCGGCAACGTGCTGCTCGCCCTCGCGCCGAATTGACCGCCCGTGCGGAGGAGTACCGGAGGTTTCTGACACCGGTCTGATTCTTGCGACGCGTCCTCGCATGCCTGTCACTACACACGAGATTGCCTGGCAACACGACCTCGATGCGACGCTGGCTGATGCGAAGGCGCAGCGTAAACTCGTCCTGCTCGACTTCTCCGCGGCACCGATGTGAGCCGGCTGCGCTCGGCTGGACGCCGAGGTGTACCCCGATCACCGCGTTGCCGACTTTATTGCCGCCCATTTCCTCCCGGTCCGTCTCCACGTGAAAGATCAACACGACGAATTTCGGCGGCGCGGCGCGGAATACGGCGCGCAGTGGACGCCGACGATTCTGGTGATCGACGCCGACGGAACGGAACGTCACCGGATTGAGGGCTTTCTGCCGGTCGAGGACTTTCTCAGCCAGCTCGGCCTCGGCATGGCCCAGGCGGCCTTCAAGCGAAACGACTACCAGACGGCCGAGACGCTGTTTCGCCGTGTCGTCGACGAATACCCGAACTCCGAAGCGGCGCCTGAGGCGCTGTACTGGGCGGGGGTGGCGCAGTACCGGGCGTCGAATGACGCCGGAGCGTTGAAAGCGACGGCCGTGGCGTTCGCCGACCGGTACCAGTCGTCGAGCTGGGCGAAGAAGGCCTCGGTCTGGCGATGATACGATGCGGCGCGACATGCGCCGCAACCTCGGCGTGATCATCCTCGCCGTGAGCGTCGCCGACAGTGTGTTGGTTCTCGGCGGCTGGTTTCACCCCCTGGCGCTCCGCTGGCGGGTGCACGGCGGCCTCGAGCGCGCCGTGGCGATCGTGGCCGGCTCGCTGACCTTCAACGTGGTGCTGCTCGCGACCGGCGCCGTGCTGGCCTTCTGGCCCTTACGCGATCACGATCGGAAGCGGCCCGAATCGATGCCGTAGATCCTGACCTTGTAGTTGATGATCCGCTCGGTGGTGTCGAGCAGGCGAGCCGCCTTGGCCCGGTTGCCGCGGGTGGTCTTGAGCGCGTCCTGCAACAGATCCTTCTCGTAGGCCGAGACCGCCTCTTTGAGGGAGACCCGCGTGACGGTGCCCGACGCCTCGGCCGTCTGGAGCGACGGCGGGAGGTGATGGGCGTGGACGACCTGCCCGTCGCACATCAGCACCGCCCGCTCCATCGTGTTCTCGAGCTCGCGCACGTTCCCGGGCCAGTGATAGCTCATGAGCATGTCGATGGCGGGCGTGGAGATGCGCTTGATCGGCCGCTGATGCTCGCGGGCGAACTTTTCCAGGAAGTGATCCGCCAGCAGGAGCAGATCGGGCTTGCGATCGCGCAGCGGCGGCACGAAGATCGCGAACACGTTGAGGCGGTAGTACAGATCCTCGCGAAAGGTGCCGGCGGCGATCGCCTTTTCGAGATCCTTGTTCGTCGCGGCGATCAGCCGGACGTTCGCCTTGATCGTCTCGGTGCCGCCGACGCGCTCGAACTCGCGCTGCTGCAGCACGCGCAGCAGCTTCACCTGCGTGCCGAGGTTGACGTCGCCGATCTCATCGAGAAACAGCGTGCCGCTCTCGGCGAGGTCGAACCGTCCTTTCTTCGCCGAGTCCGCTCCCGTAAACGCCCCCTTCTCGTATCCAAACAGCTCCGACTCGATCAGGCTCTCGGGCAGCGCCGCGCAGCTGACTTTGACGAACGGCTTCTTGGCGCGCAGGGAGTTGTAGTGGATCGCGTGGGCGATCAGCTCTTTGCCGGTGCCGGATTCGCCGCGGATGAGGACGGTGGTATTGGTTCGCGCGACCTGCGCGACCTGCTCGTAGATTTGCCGCATCGGGCCGCTGCTGCCGACGAGGTTGGAGAAATCGTACCGCTCGCGCAGCTCCTGCCTGAGCTGCGTGTTCTCGTCGACCAGGCGCCGCCGGTCCTCCTCGATCAACCGATGGATCTTGAGCGCCTGCGCGATCATCGAGGCGACGATCCCGAGGAACTTGACGCTGCGGTTGAAGGTCCGCTCCGGACTGTATTTCAGGTCGATCGCGAGTGCGCCGACGCCGCGGCGGTTGAGGAGAATCGGGACGCAGATGAAGCTCAGTTCCTGGTGGGCGAGCTCCGGCCGCCGGGCGGCGCGATGCAGCATCGCGGGCTCGCGGCTGACGCGCGGCACGACGATCGCCTTCGCGCTCTCGACGACCTGGCCGGTGATCCCCTCGCCGAGCTGGTATCGCACCGGCCGCGACGCGTCGGCGACGCCATCGGCGGCTTCCACGCGAACCTCGCCCTGGGTGTCGACGAGCGAGATGAGGCCCCGCACCGCGCCGTACTGGGCGGCCAGGATCTCGAGAACGCGGTGCAGCGACGCCTTGAGGTTCAGCGTGCCCGACAGGGCCTGGCTGACCTCGAGCAGCGTCGAGAGGCGCTGGGCTTCGCGCGCGCGGGCATCGGGGCGCTCGACGTTTTTGTGGGCCATCATCGTTCAGGCGACGTTTTTGTGGGGGCTGCGCGCCGCCCCGCCGGCGCCGGCCGCGGGGACGTCTGGTGCCGTCGCGGGCACCATCCTACATCACTGTCGTGTGTCTCTAACCAACAGACAAAAATGTAGGAGCGTCACCGGGCGGCGCGCCGAAATCCGGCCGAAAAACGCGGTCCGTCATCGTGGCCTGCATCTTGCTCTCCAGCCGGGGCACGAGGAGACGATGGAACTCAACGGCGTCATAGCGCGTGTGCGGTCGGAATTCCTGGAGATGCCCGGACTCCGCCTGACCCCGGACCAGGCGACGCGGCTGTGGGGGCTCGAGGGCGAGATGTGCCGCGCGATCATCGACGCCCTCGTGGCCGAAGCCTTTCTTCGCCGGACGCCTTCGGGCGCGGTCATCCGGTTCAACACCTAACGTCAGCCAGCTCATTCGCGGGGGACCAACCACGTGCGGCACGTAGCGATAGGGGTGTGTCTGCTGGCGCTCACCGGCCAGCCCGCCAGCGCGCAGGATCCGATCAACCAGGCGCATGTCCGCGCCGAATCGGCGGACATGCGACTCCTCATGGCGGACGCCGCCGCCCGGTCGGCGACGTTCCGGGCGCTCGTCGACGCGATCGACGGCTCGGACGTGATCGTCTACGTCCGCTCCCTGGTGCTCCCGTCGCCCCTGCTCGAGGGCCGCACCGGGTTTCTCGGCGTGGCCGCGGGGCACCGATTTCTGGGGATTGAGCTCGCGTGCGCGCGCCCGCTCGACGCGCAGATGGCCACCCTCGCGCACGAACTGCGGCACGTCGTGGAAATTGCGCGCGCGCCGTGGGTCGTCACGCCGGCGACGCTGCGCGTGTACTACGAAGGGATCGGCGTCGACGGGGGGGGCGGGGCCGGCCGGCAGTTCGAGACGCGCGCCGCGCGCCAGGTGGGCGAGCAGGTGCGACACGAGCTGGCGAGCCCGCCGGCCACGCTGCGGTGAGCCGGCGCCGCCGCCGCGCGATCGTCAGCCGCCGGCGATTGCGCCGATGACGAGAAAGGGCTCGCGGCCTGCCGCGACCGCCTCCGGCACCGGCGCGTCGGGCGGCTCGTGCGACAGATCCTGCTCGCAGGCGAAGAAGCGCAGGAACGGCCGCCGCCGCAGCGTCACGTGATCGCGAATCGTGCCGCGCAGGACCGGGTACGACGCTTCGAGCGCGTCGAGGATCGACTGCTGCGTCGCGCGACCCGACACCTCGACCGTCACCTCGCCCGACACGCGCGCGAGCGTCCGGAGATGCTGCGGGAGGTCGACCCGCACCGTCACAACGTTTGTACTTCAACCGACAGGACGGCGGGGAGATCCCGGACGGCCGCCGTCCAGCTGTCGCCGCCGTTGGCTGAGGCGTACACCTGTCCGCCGGTCGTGCCGAAGTAGACGCCACAGGGATCCAGCGCGTCGACCGCCATCGCATCCCGCAGGACGTTGACGTAGCAGTCCTGCTGCGGCAGCCCCTGCGTCAGCGCCTCCCACTCGTCGCCGCCGCGCTTGCTCCGATAGACCCGCAGCCGCCCGTCCGGGGGATAGTGCTCCGAATCGCTCTTGATCGGCACGACGTAGATCGTCTCGGGTTCGTGCGCGTTGACGTCGATGACGAAGCCGAAGTCGGTCGGCAGGTTGCCGCTGATCTTGCGCCACGAGTCGCCGGCGTTGTCGGTGCGCATCACATCCCAGTGCTTCTGCATGAACAGCACGTCGGGCCGCGATCGATGCAGCGCGATCCGATGCACGCAGTGGCCCACCTCGGCCTCCGGATTCGGCATGAACTTCGAATAGAGGCCCCGGTTGATCGGCCGCCAGCTTCGGCCGCCGTCATCGGTGCGGAACGCCCCGGCCGCCGAGATGGCGATGAACATGCGCGCCGGGTTGGTCGGGTCGATCAGGATCGTGTGAAGACACAACCCGCCGGCGCCTGGTTGCCATCCCTTGGCCGTGTCGTGCTCGCGCAGCCCGGGCAGCTCCTGCCAGTTCTGTCCGCCATCGGTGGACTTGAACAACGCCGCATCCTCGACACCGGCAAACACCGTCTCGGCGTCCGTCAGCGAGGGCTCGAGGTGCCAGACGCGCTTGAATTCCCAGGGGTGCGGGGTGCCGTCGTACCACTGATGGGTGCCGGCGACGCCTTCGTAGACAAACTTGTTGCCGACGGCTTCCCAGGTCTGGCCGCCGTCGTTCGACCGTTGCAGCACCTGCCCGAACCAGCCGCTGGTTTGGGAGGCGTACAGGCGATTCGGATCGGCCGGCGATCCCTTGAAGTGATAAATCTCCCATCCGCCGAAATGCGGGCCGGTGACCGTCCAGCGGTCGCGCTTGCCGTCGGACGCCAGTATGAAGGCGCCCTTCTTCGTGCCAACGAGTACACGTACGCCGCTCATCGGGAGCACTCCTTCAGGTGATAGTCGATCGGCCAGGGGCCAAATCGACAGCCCCGCCGCCGCCGGCCGCGTTCAGCGTGGTGACGGGGCAGGCTTCGGCGCGGGGTCGGCCCGTATCCGGGAAAGCTCCTGGAGCCGCAGATCCAGCTTGCGCAGGTAGGCCTTTTCGCCGGGATACCAGAATTCGAGGTGGCAGCTTTCGCACGCCTGATCCAGGTTGTCGGAAGCATCCCACAGCTCGTTGACGTCCTTGCGACGGACGATGTCCATGACTTCGAGGCCGACGTTGCGCAACGCCTCGATCTTGGCATTCCACAGCACGGGGTCCTTCTCGAGCTTGGCCTTGATGTTCGCCGGTGACAGCTCCTCCGGATCGGGGCCCTGACTGTTGTTGTCATCGCCGGGCGGTGCAAACGGCCGCGGAATCTTCAGCAGGTAGACCCCTTCGGCCATCGTGACGGCGCCGGCACGGATTCGCTCCCAGTCCTCATCCGTTTTCGGGATCTTCTCGACGCTGCCGTGAGTGGTGACCACCGTGCCGATCGAATCGAAAACGGAGTCTGACGCCGGGTCGATCATGTCGCGCATCAGTTCCTTGACCGAGACGAGCGGCTTGAGGTCCCCCCACAGCTCGGGGCTCTCCAGGCGGGGCGCCGGCGCGGCGGCGGTTTTCGGCGAGGAACAGGCGCCCGCGACGAGAGCCAGAGCGCAGCACACGCGGAGCGTCAGCATCATTGCGGTGTGTCCGCAGTCTACCGCGCCCCCTCCGTCGCAGCAATGGGACGACCGCGCGCGGCCGACTCGGGAGGCCGGGCGGCAGGGGGGCCACGCCGGCCCGCGGAGAGGGAGCCGTCGACGGCCACGCGATCGCCGGCCCCGTGAAGGACGTATCGAATATAAACATCGTTTGAGTCGACTATAATCGATTGAAATGGCTACAGAGTGCAGCCTCCGATCCGGCGCGTGGGCCGTGCGCTAGACTGAGCGACTCATGGATTGGACCGCGCTGGCGCTGAGCCTGCGGCTCGCGGCGCTCGTCTCCCTGATCTTGATCGTGGCCGGGGTGCCGATCGCCTATTGGCTGACGTTCTCGGCCCGCCGATGGAAGTTCGTGGTGGAAGCCGGCGTCGCGCTGCCGCTCGTCCTGCCGCCGACCGTGCTCGGCTTCTACATGCTCGTGGCGCTCGGCGCCCGCAGCCCCATCGGCCGCGCCTGGCAGGCCTGGACCGGCCATGGCCTGGCATTCACGTTCGAAGCGCTGGTCATCGCCTCGATCCTCTACAGCCTGCCGTTCGCCGTGCAGCCCATCGCGTCGGCGTTTGCGCAGATCGACCGCACGCTGCTCGACGCGTCGGCGATTCTCGGCGCGGGCCGGGTGCGGACCTTCTGGCGCATCATCGTCCCCCTGGCGCGCGACGGCATTCTCGTCGCGGCGGTGCTGACCTTCGCGCACACGTTGGGCGAATTCGGCGTCGTGTTGATGGTCGGCGGCAACCTGCCAGGCATCACGCGGACGATCTCGATCGCCATCTACGACGAGGTCCAGGGCCTGAACTTCGCCGCGGCTCACCGCACCGCGCTCGCCCTGCTCGCGTTCTCCTTCGTGACGCTCTCCATCGTCTATGCCGTGACGCGCAAACCGTGGGCGGTTGTGCCGACACGATGACGCTGGCCGTCGCATTGCGGAAACGCCTCGGCGAGTTCACGCTCGATGTCGGGTTCACGGTCGGTTCGGGTGTGACCATCGTGTTCGGCGAATCGGGGTCGGGCAAAACGACGCTGTTGCGATGCGTCGCGGGCGTGGCGCGACCCGATGCGGGGCGCATCGCGATCGACGAGCGCCCGCTGTTCGACGCGCGCACCGGCATCGACGTGGCCCCCGCGAAGCGCCGCGTCGGGTTCGTGTTTCAGCAGCTCGCGCTCTTTCCGCACCTCAGCGCCGCGGACAACATCGCCTACGGCCTTGCCCATCGGACCGCTGCCGAGCGGCGCGACCGGATCGGCGCCATCGCGGCGTCATTTCGAATTGAGCACGTCCTGGGCCGCCGCCCGGGCGAAATTTCCGGCGGCGAACGCCAGCGCGTTGGCCTCGCGCGCTCGCTCGTCACCGACCCCGACCTCCTGCTGCTGGACGAGCCGTTGTCGGCGCTCGATCACGCGACGCAGTCGCGGATTCTCGACGATCTCCGTGTCTGGAACGACGCGCGCCGGATTCCGATCCTCTACGTGACACACTCGCAGCGCGAGGTCTTCGCGCTCGGCGAGCGTGTGCTGCTGCTTGAAGGCGGCCGTCTCCTGGCCGATGGCCGGCCAGCGGAGGTGATGGAGGCACCGGCGCACGACCGCGTGGCCCAGCTCGTCGGATTCGAGAACCTGCTCGACGGCGTCGTCGCCGATCGCCGCCCCGGCACCGGCATCATGCACGTGCGCCTCACTGGCACGATGACCGAGCTCGAAACGCCGGTCGTCGACGCGGCCGTCGGTGAGGCCGTCCGCGTCGCGATTCGAGCCGGAGACATCCTGATTGCGACCGAACGACCCTCCGGGCTGAGTGCGCGGAACGTGCTCGCGGCGACCATCGAATCTGAGCGGCGCGGCGCCGCGTGGGTCACGCTGGCCGTCAGCGTCGGCGTTCCTGTCGAAGTCCATGTCACGCCGTCGGCGAGTGACGAGCTCGACCTCCGGCCGGGTCGCGCCGTCTGGCTCGTGATCAAAACGCACTCGTGCCACGCGGTGCGCGCGCGCTGACGGGGTCGCGCTTACTTCCTGTCGCTGCCTGTCGACGTTTCCTTGATCTCCAGGCGGCGTCCGCGTGCGGCTTCTGCCGGCGGCGCCTGCATGGACACCTCCAGTACGCCGTCCTTGAAGGAGGCTTGCGCGCTCTCGGTGATCACCCCCTCGGGAAGGGGGATCGTCCGCAGGAAGTGACCGTACTCCCGTTCAGTGTGATAGTAGCCTTCACGTTCTTCGTGGCGCTCCTGGTTCCTGTCGCCGTGGATCGTGACCGCCTCTTCCGACACCTCCACCTGGACGTCGTCCTTCTTCAGACCCGGCAGGTCCGCGCGCACAATGAACCGGTCGCCCTTCTGGAACGCCTCGACCCGCGGCGACCACAGCCCTTCGCGCTCGCCTGATCGGTAGATATTGCGGCCCAGCCACGAGCCGCGCGGCGACCCGAACCCGCGGAACAGCCGACCGAACGTCTGGTCCATCTCTTCGGCCATTCGATCCATGAACTCAAACGGGTTCGAGAACCAGCCGCCCGGCCGGTGTTGCAGAGTTCCCTGATCGCGGTCCCGTCGTGCGATCGCCGGGCCATGTTCGGTCGGTTCGGGACGGTTCGTCTTCGATTCCGCCATGTAGACCTCCTCGAATAATGAGCACACCTGTGAGATGTGGCGGCTGCACCGTTCGACGTGGAACGGAACGCACCGGGCGGAGCAACGATCGCGCCAGTCACGGCGCCCCGTTCTCCTCCTCGAGCAGACCGTACGGCGCTGGGCAGTTCAATCTCTGCTACGGGGCACTGACGACGGCGTCGATGTTTACGGCCGTTCCCGCGACGGCGGGTGCATCCGAACGAGACGCGACGCTGCCCCCAAGACGCCGTCGTTTTGGCGATCGCCACCAACCGGCGGAACGCCTCCTGATTGACCGCCGGAACGGTTGAGACAACGGAAGCGGACCGAAAACTCGTCTAAGGACGGAGACCGGCAACGAAACACCGAACAGTTCGAGGTCGCGTATGGACTGGTTGTGGCACGACGTCAAGTACGCCGCGCGGACGCTTCGCAAATCGCCGGGCTTCACGATCGTCGCAATCGCCACGCTCGCCCTCGCCATCGGCGCGACCACCGCCGTGTTTACCGTTGTCGACGCGGTGCTCCTCAAACCGCTGGCGTATCCCGACGCCGGCACGCTCGTGGTCGCCTGGGAGCGCGTGCCGCGTATGTCCGACCTGCCGACCGGGCCCAACCCGCGCCATGCGGACGTGTGGCGCCGGCGGGCGACCGCGTTTGCCGACATGACGCTGCTGCGGCACTCGTCGAGTGGCCTGGCCGTCGGCGCCGAACACCCGCAGCTGGTCGGCACCGTCACCTGTCTGCCGAACCTCTTCGGTGTGCTCCGCGTGGCGCCGCTCGCCGGCCGCGCGTTTCTGCCGGAAGAAGGCGAACACGGCCACGACACCACGGCCATCATTACGTACGCACTCTGGCAACGTGTCTTTGCCGGCGACCCGAAGGTGATCGGCCGCACGATCCGCCTCGGCGATGTCACGCGCGAGATCGTCGGCATCTTACCCGCGTCGTTTCACTTTCCGAATGCCAACGCGTTGCGGTCCTTTCGCTCGGGTCAGGCCGCCAGCAACGTCCCCGAACCGGCGGTCTTTCTTCCCGCCGCGATCGATCCGACCCAGTTCGGCTGGAACGGCGACTACGGCAACTGGATTGTCCTTGGTCGCCTCGAGTCCGGCGTGGATCCGCGGCAGGCCGAGTCGCAGCTCACCGCGATTCAGGCCGACGTGGCGCAGCAGATGCCGGCCGGTGTCCGCGACGCGAGAGGCCGCCCCTTGCAGGCGACCGTCGAGCTGTTGCAGGACGTCGTGGTCCGCGACGCCAGGGTCGGCCTGTGGTTGCTGATGGCGGCGGTGACGGCCGTCATGCTGATGGCGTGTCTGAATCTCGCAAACGCACAGGTCGGCCGCGCGCTGGCCCGACGTCGCGAGACCGCCGTGAGGATTGCGCTCGGGGCGGCGCGGTGGCGCTTGCTCGCCACCGTCTTCTCGGAAAACGCCCTGCTGACGGCCGCCGGATTGACGGTGGGTCTGCTGCTCGCGACCGTCGCACTGCGCCTGCTTCGCGAGTCTTCGCCGATTGACCTTCCGCGCCTGGACGAAGTCCACCTCAACCTGGCCGTGCTGCTGTTTTCCGCCGCCATCGGTACGGCGACCATGCTCCTGTCGGGACTGCTGCCGGCACTGACCGCGGCGAGATCAGACGCACAGTCGGCGCTACAGGCCAACAACGGTCGCTCGCTCGGCGGGCGGCACGGTCACAGGGTCCGGTCGTGGCTGATCAGATTGCAGGTCGCAGGATGCGTCCTCCTTCTCCTGCTGACGGGCTTGTTCGCGCAGAGTCTCGGCCGCCTGTTACAGCAGGACAAGGGATTTGAGACGGCGAACGTCGCGATCGCGGAGGTCCGCCTGTCGCTCCAGAGCTACGCCGCTGATCGTGATCGAGTGACGTTTGACGCAGCGGTGCTGAAGAATTTGGCCGACATCCCTGCGGTCGAGAGCGCAGGCCTCGTCTCGGCCATGCCGCTCGAAGGCGAAACCTGGATCGAGGGGCTCCATCGACGTGACCGTCCGCAGGACGAGACGCCGCTGATCAACCTGCGATGGGTCAGTCCCGGCTATTTCGAGACGATGGGTGAGCGAGTCATGAAGGGGCGCCCGTTCGAGGAGCGGGATCGCACGCTGCAGAGCGTCGTGCTGTCGGAGAGCGAAGCCCGAGCGCTCTTCGGCTCCGACGATCCGATCGGCTACCAGGTCACAACCGAAGGCCGGACCTTCACGATCATCGGCGTGGTCGCCGACTCGCGCAGCACCTCGCTCAAAACGCCGCCGGCCAGGACCGCCTATCTGCACTATGTCGATCGGCCGCCGTACGTCACGTTCTTCTTCGTGCGCGCGGCGCAGCCGCCCGAGGCGCTGATGACGATGATGCGACAGGCCATCTGGCGCTACGCGGCGGACATCACCATCGCGCGTGTGACCCCGTTCGACGCGCAGGTGACGCAGTCGCTGGCCACCGAGCGGTTCCAGACCGTCGTGTTGTTCGCGTTTGGCGCGTCGGCCCTCATGTTGGCCATGCTGGGTATTTACGGCGTGCTGACCCATACGGTCGCGGCGCGCCGTCAGGAGATTGGCGTGCGCATGGCACTCGGGGCCAGTCGCCCCCGCATTTACTGGCTGGCGTGCCGCGCGGCAGGCGACCCGGTGATCGCGGGCCTGGCAATGGGCACCGGGATCAGCCTTCTCAGCCAGGCCCTCATCCTGAAGACGGTGTACGGGATCCAGGGCGTCGATCCCCGTCTCGTGCTCGTGGTCGTATCAGTGCTGGTCGCGGCCGCCGGAGCGGCCGCGTTTCCGGCGCTGCGTCGCGCTGTGTCGGTCGATCCGATTGAGACCCTGCGATCCGATTAATCGGGGCGCGCCGCGTCTAGCGCCACATCACCGCGCCGACGAGGAGCCCGACCAGACCCGCCGACAACACCGCGCCAGCCGCGACCTTCGTCCCGTACCCGCAGCCGCCTAACGTCGGATTGACGTTACAGTCGGGTCGGTCGGCGTAGACGAGCAGGGCGGTGCCAGCGATCGCGCCGGCTGCGCCGAGGAAGATCGCGGCCGCGGCGGCGTTGTTGCGGCCCCGCCCGCGCCGGAAGCCGCCGCCCCACTGGCCGAAGGCGCTTGATTCGCTCGGCGCGAGCGCTACCGCGTCGACCGCCAGCCCTTGATCGAGGGTCGCTGGTTGGAACGCCGCCAACGGCTTGCCCTCGTACGTCAGCCGGGGCGCGATTGCGTGCGGCGCCCCCTGGTCTTCCTCACTGGCCAGGACGAGGTTCGGAGAACAGGTCGCCAGCACGCATGCCATCAACGCCGCCGTCGTCGTGCGGTGAATCCTCACCATCGGAGGCTCCTTGAGCGCAGGCGCGGCATTTCATCATCGTAGTCGGATTTGTGGCGGTCAAAGCTCAGCAGTACAGCAAGAATTGTTGCCCGCCCTAATCCCCGCGCAGGGCTCGGACCGGATCGGTGGCGGACGCCCGTTTCGCCGGGAGCGCCGTTGCCGCGCACGTGATGAGCGCGACGACCACCGTGGCTGATATCAGCACGACCGGATCCGATGGGCGGATGCCGTACACCAGGCTCGCGACGCTGCGCCCGGCGCCGTAGGCGGCGGCCACGCCGATGATGACGCCGAGGCCGGCCAGCAGCTGTCCGCGGCGCATCATCAGCCAGAACACCTGCGACGGCGTGGCGCCGAGCGCGAGCCGGGTCGCGATCTCCCCCAGCCGCTGCGCCGATGCGTACGCAATCACGCCGTAGATCCCGACAGCGGCCAGCACCAACGCCGTGGTCCCGAAGATGAGCATCAGCGTCATGCCGAGTTCCTGCCGCGTGAGGGTGTCCGCGACGACGTGTGACACCGTGTCGACGTCCAGGGCGAGCCGCGGTTCCAGCCGCGCGATTTCGCGGCGAATCGACGGCGCGATCGTCGTGGCGTCGGCGAGCGTCGTCGCGATCACCACGGCCTGTCGGCCGAACGTGAATTGGCCGTGGGGAACGTAAAAACTCGGCTCGGGGTCCTCGGCAATCGAGCGATATCGGATGTCGCCGACGACGCCCACGACGGTCCGGAAGACGCGCGTATCGATGGTCGGGTAGCCGAAGGCCAGCGCGGCGCGGAGCGGATCTCGTCCGACGAGGTAGCGCTTCACGAACTCGCGGTTGACGATCGCGACGGGGCCCGTGTTCTGACGATCATCGAGGGTGAAGTCGCGGCCGCTCACAATCGGCACGCCCATCGCGTCGAAAAAGCCTGGCGTGACCAGCCGCAATCGCGCACCCAGGGGCCGCGCCGGGTCGAACGCGTCGCCCTGAAACTGTACGAACACCGATCCGTCGAGCTGCGATCGGAGCGGAAACGACGCCGTCGATCCGACGCCGGTCACACCCGGAATCGACCGCAGACGATCGAAGAGGGTTCGCGTCCACGCGAGCGTTTGGTCTGGTCCGCGCACTGCCTGCGGATCGGGCCGGACGTCGACCACCAGACGTCCCGCCGGCACGAATCCCGGATCGGTGTGCCGGAGCCGCGAGAAACTCTGCACGAGCCACGCGGCGCCAGCGACCAGCGTCAGGGCGAGCGCGACTTCGGCGACCGTCATCACGCCCATCGTGCGCGCCGTGCCGCGGCCGCCCGTCGTCGATCGCCCGCTCTCGTTCATCAGCGTTTTGAGATCCGTGTGGGCCAGGCGGAGCGCCGGCGCCAGGCCGAGCATCACCGCGCTCACCACCAGCACCAGCGAGACGAAGCCGAGCACGCGCGCGTCGAACGGCACCGCGTCGAGCCGCGGCAGCTTCGCGGCGCCGAGCGTTTGCAGCGCCCGCACGCCGGCGACGGCGAGGCCCAATCCAACGGCTGCGCCGAGGCACGTCACGACAAACGATTCGGTCAACATCTGACGGACGACGCGGCCGCGGCTGGCGCCGAGCGCCGTTCGAACCGCAATCTCGCGCGCGCGTGCCGCGCCGCGACCGAGCAGCAGGTTGGTCACGTTGACGCACGCCAGCAGCAACAGCAGGGTCGTCGAGGCGAACACCACGACCAGCGTCGGGCCGAGATCGCCGACGATGGCGTTCACCAGCGGCTCGGGCACGAACTCGCGTCCCGCGTCACTGAGCGGAAAATCGCGCGCCAGGCCGGTCATCACGACGCGCATTTCGCTCCGCAGGCGATCGAGAGTCGTGCCCGGCTTCACGCGCACGACGCCCGTCAACCCATGGCCGACGTCCTGCGGACTGAACCGCCCGTTGATCCAGAAATCCGCGCCGTGGGGCATGTCGAGGTCGCGCGGTCCGACGCCGACAGCCGTCGCGCTCAGCTCGGCGAACCGCACCGTTTTCCCGACGATGTCAGGATCGCTGGCGAACAGGTCGGTCCACGCGTGATGGGAGAGCACAATCACCGGCGGCGGGCCCCCGGCCTGGCCCGGATTGGGGCCAGTCGTGATCGGCGCCTGCTGATCGTGGGTGAATCCCGAACCGAGCGTCATCGGCAAACCATAGACCTCGAAGAAACCCTCGCCCACGAAGTACACCGCCGCGTGCAGGGGCGGGGCGTTGTCGCGAAGCAGCGTCACGTCGAACGGGGCCGACGACGCACCGACCGCGCGATCGATTGACCCGTGCGCGTCGTTCAACCGAGCGACTTCGACCGGAGCGACCAGCCCGGTCGTGACCCGTCCATCGGCATACCGGGTTCGAAGCGCGATGAGATCGTCGGCGTGCGCGTAGGGCAGCGGGCGGAGGAGCGCGGCATTGACCGTGCTGAAGATGGCGGTTGTCGCGCCAATTCCGATTGCGAGCGTGGCGACGGCGGCCAGCGTAAAGGCCGGCGTGGCCCAGGCCTTCCGAACGGCATACTTCAGGTCCTGCAGCAGAGCATCCATAGCAACCCTTTGGACACCAAAAGAGCGGCGTCGGTTTGGGGCCCAGGGGTGCGGCAGTGCTGGCATAATTCGACGGGCCGATGAATGGTCTCTATGCAGATTCAAACCGCCCTGCGGGCGCTCGCCAGTCCGAAACGGCTGCAGATTCTCGACTGGCTGAGACAGCCGCGGCGCCACTTTCCTCCACAGGAGTTCGGCGATCTGGTGGACGACGGCGTATGCGGCATTCTGATTGCCGGGAAATTACGCGTCAGCCAGCCGACGGCGAGCGAACACCTGCGCGTGCTGGTCGAGGCGGGTTTGATCCGCGGCAAACGCATCAAGAAGTGGACGTTCTACCGCAGGGACGAGCGTCGCATCCGGAAGGTCAAGGGGTTGATTG
>JBPYEE010000104.1:0-5782 GCA_051985095.1 Vicinamibacterales bacterium
GCGCATCCGGTTCTGCGCTATCCGGGCTATGCAGCCGCGACGGCTGTCGCCTTGCTCGCCGCCGCGATCGTCGCGTCGCTGACGATTGATCTCGGGCCCCGCGTGCGCGAACTGGCCGAGCGCCGGGGATCCGAGTACCTCGAGCGGCCGCTGCACATTGGACGGCTCAGCATCCACGTCGCGAGCGGCCGGGTGCTCGTGGAAGACCTCAGAATCGACGGCGTTCACCACGGGGATCGCCCCTTCTTCACCGCTGCGCGCATCTTCGTGACGCTCGATTGGTGGCCGCTGCTCGCCAAGCGGCCCGACATCACCATTTCGGGCGTCGAGCTGACCGACTGGCAGATGCTCGTCGAGAAATGGGAGAACGGCCACAACTTCCCGAGGGTCACACGCGAGGACAGCGGACCCAGCAAGCCGCGGCCCTTCACCGTGACCATGCGCGATCTGCGCGCGTCGCACGGGCAGTTCACCTTCGAGGACCACGAAGCACCGTGGAGCGTCGATTGCCCGAACCTTGACATCCGGATGGACAACCGGCCGCAGTATCACGGCACGGTGCGGTTCACCGGCGGCATCGTCCGGATCCAGGACAACCTGCCGATGTGGACGAACATGGCGGCGCAATTCGTCCTCGACGGAGCGCGCGTGCATCTCGATCGCATCGACCTCGAGAGCGACGGCGCCCGGACGGTCGCCAGCGGGGATGTCGATCTCGCCAACTGGCCCAACCAGCGCTACGAGGTCCACTCGCGCGTCCGTTTTCCGCGCATGCGGGAGATTTTCTTCAAGTCCGAAACATGGCGGCTGACGGGCGACGGCGATTTCACCGGCGTGTTCGCGCTCGGCAAAGGCGGCCAGCGCGACCTGTCGGGCACCTTTACGAGCGATCGATTTACCTACGACGACTATCCGTTTCCGGGTCTCTTCGGGTCGCTGCGATGGACGCCGTCGGCGTTCGAGGTCTGGGATGCCGGGGCACGGTTTTACGGAGGCACCGCCGCGTTCAGCTATTCGATCAAGCCGCTCGGCACGCCGACGCGGCCGGCCGCCCGGTTCGAGACCACCCTGGTCGGCGTCGATGTGGCGCCGTTCAGTGATTTCGAAGCGCTCCCAGGGCCGCGGTTCGCCGGCGTCGGGACCTGGCACAACGCGATGGAATGGTCGCTCGGAGAGCTCGGCCGTACGGTTCACGGTGCGGGCCGGCTGACGGTCGATCCGCCGCCGGGGTTCGCCGCCGTCGACCTCCTCCATCGCCCGGTGGCCGGCGATGTCACGTACAGCTTCGGTCCTGATGACCTGACGATCGCCGCCGGCCGGTTCGAGACGGCGCGGACGCACGTCACTTTCAGTGGCACGACGGCGTGGGGCGAGCGGTCCCGTCTGCCGTTTCATGTGATCAGCGACGACTGGCAGGAGAGCGATCAGGTGCTCGCCGGCCTCATGACCAACTTCGGATCGCCGGCCGGGTCGGTGGAGTTCTATGGCCGGGGCGAGTTCGACGGCGTCATGATCGGCGCGTTCCGGCATCCGCGCGTCGAGGGGACGTTTCAGGGCGACGACCTCGTCGCGTGGGACACGGCCTGGGGTACAGGCCGCGGGAGGCTGGTGATCGAGAACAGCTATGTCGACATCGCCGATGCCGTGGTGACGCTTGGCGGGTCCGAAATCCGGGCCGACGGGAAATTCTCGCTCGGCTATCCGCGCGACGACGGCGGCCCGGAAATCGACGCCCGGTTTCGCGCCGTGCGGCGCGATCTCGACAGCCTGCGCCACGCCTTCAACATCGACGATTACCCGGTCTCGGGGAGATTATCGGGCGACTTCCACCTGACGGGGCAATACGAGCGACCGGTTGGCTTCGGTGCAATGACGATCGAGGACGGCGTCGCCTACGGCGAGCCGTTCCAGCGCGCGACCGCGGCGCTCCGGTTCGACGGAAACGGCGTGCAGCTCGACAACATCGCGTTGACCAAAGGCGTCGGCGTCATCGCCGGGACGGCGCTCGTGCGCTGGGACTCGACGTATTCGTTCACGGCGAGAGGGGACCGCCTGCCGATCCAGCAGCTGGCGTTCGTCCAGCACCCGAACACGCCGTTCGGCGGCCTCGCGGCATTCACCGCAGACGGCAACGGCACCTTCGACGCGCCGCAATACAACGTCACCTTCACTGCCAATGACGTGCGCGTCGCGGATCAGCGCGTCGGCCAGGTCAACGGCTCGCTGACGGTTCGCGATCAGGCGCTCGCCGGGACCATCGATAGCGTCCACGCCGCGGACATCTCCGAAGGGCGGCTCACCATCCACGGCACCGGACGGATCGCGATGACGCCGCAGGCGGATGCTCAGATCACGTTGCGCTTCGATGACAGCTCGCTCGATCCGTATGTGCGGCTGTTCGAGCCGCAGCTGTCGCAGTACATTTCCGCGGTCGCGAGCGGGTCGATGCGGATCACCGGACCGCTCGCCAACATCAACCGCCTCGGCGTCGAGGCAACCGTCGACAACATGGAGGTCCATCTGTTCGACCAGGTGGTCACCAACGACGGTCCGCTGCGGCTCGTCCTCGACGCGGGCGACATCAAGTTCGACCGGGTCCAGCTGGCCGGCGTCAACACGCGCCTCGGCGTCACCGGATCGCTCAATCTGCGCGACGAACGCATCGGCCTCCAGGCGACCGGCGATGCCGACCTCGGGCTCCTGCAGGGCATCGCCACCAACGTCCACGGATCGGGGCGTGCCACCGTGCGCGCGGCGGTCAACGGCACGTTCCGCCGCCCCGAGTTCTCCGGGACCGCGACGATCACCGACGGACGCATCCGTCATCAGGCGATGCCGGCGTCGCTCGACGCGATCAACGGCACGATCACGTTCGACGCCGGCGGCATCCGGCTCGATGACATCCGCGCCGCCGTGGGCGACGGGCGGGTGCAGTTCGGCGGACGGATCGGCCTGGACGGCTATGTCCCGAGCGACGTGAACGTCACCGCCCGGGGCGAGGACGTTCACCTCCGCTATCCGGAGGGCGTGCGCTCGACGGTCGACGCGGATCTGGCCGTGACCGGCAGTGTCAGGGCGCCCACCCTCGGCGGCACCGTGACCGTCAAGAGCGCGCTCATCAGCCGCCGCGTCGATGCGCCCGGCAGCATCTTCGACCTGGCCGGACGGCGATCCACCGGGAGCGGCGTCGGTCCGGCGGCGGCGGAGGCTCCCGCTGCCGTGCCGCTGAAATACGACATCCAGATCGTCGTGCCGTCGACGCTTCGGGTCGAGAACAACCTCGTGCGCCTCGTCGCGAACGCCGACTTGAATCTGCGCGGCACCTACGAGCGGCCGGTGCTGTTCGGCCACGGCGAAGTGGAGCGCGGCGAAGTCACCTTCGAAGGACAGCGCTACCGGATCACGCGCGGCTCGATCGATTTCACGAACCCCAATCGCATCGAGCCGTTCTTCGACGTCGAGGCCGAAACCAACGTCCGGGTACCCGGCCAGACGTACCGCGTAACGGTAGGGACCAGCGGGACAGTCGACCAGTTGCGCCTCGCCATCAACTCGGATCCCCCGTTGCCGACGGCGGACGTTCTGGCTCTGCTGTTCGGCAATGTGAGCAGCAGCAAAACCGCCCAGGACGTGGCGCCCGAGCTGCGCGCGCTCCAGAACCCCCAGCAGGCGCAAACCGACATCCTGACCGCGCGCGCGACGCAGGCGATTGCGGCGCCGATCTCGGCGGAAGTCGGGAAGGTCGTCGAGCAGACCTTTGGCGTCGACACCTTTCAGCTCACGCCGTCGTTCATCGACCCCTACAGCACCCAGACGTCGCGGCTCAACCCGACGGCCCGCGTCACGATCGGCAAACGCATCTCGGATCGCGTGTACTTCACGTTCTCGCGAAGCCTCGGGACGACGTTCAACGATCAAATCCTGCTGCTCGAGATCGAACAAAGCGACCGGGTGTCGATGATCCTGTCGCGGAACGAGGACTCGCAGACCTACGCCCTCGAGTTTCGTGTGAGGCACGTGTTCTGAAAACGCTGATCTACAGTCTCGCGCTGGTCTGCAGCGCGGCTGTCCCGGCTGGCGCCGCCGTCACGGAATACATCGGCCAACCGATCGCGTCGGTTCGACTGACGATCGAGGGGCGCGACACCGCGGACCCCGATCTCCTGCGGCTGGTCGAAACCGTGGTCGGGCAGCCGCTGTCGATGCTGCAGGTCCGCCAATCGGTGCTCCACCTCTTCACCCTCGGCCAGTTCGAGGACGTGCGCGTCGATGCATCGCTCGAAGCGGGCCGCGTGGCGCTCCGGTACGAGCTCATTCCGATTCACGCGATCACGCAGATCCGGTTCGGCGGCGGCGCGGGCGAACCCGGCATCGACCAGGCCGCGCTTCGGCGCGCGCTGACCGATCGCTTCGGCGCCACCCCCCCGGTGGGGAAGACGGCCGAGATGACGCGCGTCCTGACCGAAGCGCTGGCGGAGGTTGGCTACCGCCGCGCGCGGCTGACCCCCATCGTTCAGCTGGTCCACGCGCCCGAACACGCGACCGTGACGTTCACGATCGACCCGGGCCCCCGCACCGTCATCGACGAGGTCCACGTCGTTGGCACGCCGAGCGTGTCCGCCGACGAGCTGCTGCGACGGCTCGGGGTCTTGCGTGGCGGACCGTATCTGCCTGATCAGTTGAACGCGCGGATCGAGCGCTACGTTGCGGACCGCCGCAGCCGCGGTTACTACGAGGCGCGGATCGATTCTGCCGTCACCTTCGCCGACGGTGATCACCTCGCCGAGCTGACGATCACCGTTGCACCCGGCCCCCACGTCCGCGTGGTGTTTGTCGGCGATCCGCTGCCGTCCGACGTTCGATCAGACCTCGTCCCGGTCGAACGGGAAGGCTCGGTCGACGAGGATCTGCTCGAGGATTCAACCGCGCGCATCGAAGAGTACCTGCGCAATCTCGGCTACCGCGATGCGCGAGCGCCGCACACGCGGGTGCCGTCAAATGGAGAGCTCGTCGTCACCTTTCTGATCCAGCGCGGCCCGCCATATCGCGTCGCCTCGCTCGCCGTGACGGGTAATACCGTCGTCCCGACCGGGGCGTTCGAAAACGCGCTCAAGCTGCGTGAGGGCCAGCCGTTCTCGGAAGGCCGCCTCGCAGCCGATGTGTCGCTCCTCGAGGACCTCTATCGGCGGCGAGGGTACGCGGCCGCACGGGTCCGGCCCACCACCGATCTCGAGCGTACGGCGAACAACGTCGCGCAAGTGCCGGTCCGCGTCGCCCTGGAAGTGTTCGAGGGCGCCCGGACGATGGTCGAGGCGGTGCGGTTCGACGGGAACCGGACGGTGCGCGACACAGACCTCCGAGCAAAGCTATCGCTGCAGCCGGGGGCGGCCTACGTGCAGGGACTGCTGGCCGGGGATCGGGACACGGTGCTCGCGGCCTACCGCGACCGCGGCTACGGGAATGCCGAGGTGACGGTGGCCCCGGAGTTTGCGCCGGACAACACGCACGTCTCGATTGTCTTTGGCATCAGCGAAGGCCGCCGTATCTTTGTCGACCACGTCCTCATCGTCGGCAACGTGAGGACGAGCGACGCAGCGGTCGAACGGGAGTTGCAGCTGAAACAGGGCGATCCGCTCAGCCTGTCGAAGCTGAACGACAGCCAGCGCCGGCTGCTTGGCCTGGGCCTGTTCCGGCGGGTCAGCATCCGTGAGCTCCAGCACGGCGACGAAACGACGCGCGATCTGCTGGTCACGGTTGAAGAGTCGCCGCCCAATACCATCGG
>JBPYEE010000105.1:0-2171 GCA_051985095.1 Vicinamibacterales bacterium
ATTCGCCGTTACTGCTTGCCAGGTCGGTGAGTGCGTCGATGAATGGTCTCGCACGCGACAGTCGTCGGCCCGGGCGAGTGGGGTGAGGCGCGTGCGTGGGTGCATCGATGCTCTCTCGACGTCTGACTCGTCAGGGCTGTCCGTAGAACCTCGATCGCATCACCGTCGGGAAAAAAAGCGATCGATCCCCAAGAGAATGTCGGCCGTGCGCCTGGAAGCCGCGGCCGAGGTCTCTCGCGGACTCTATAAGCGCTTTCGGCGGAAGCGCGGAAAGCATGTCAAGGCGGCGCCTCTGTTCGCCTTACGGAGTTCGCCAGATCGAAAATGGTGCCGCCTTGACACGGGACCGTTTAGTGCGCTCGGAATGGCTGGAGACGTGAGGCCATCGCGATGTCGTGACCGTGTTGCCACAGGAGGCGGCGTTGGCAACACACTGGTAGTTACCGGAGTCTCGGCGAGGTTCAAGTCACGTTGCAGCTTCGATCGCACGCAGCAGGTCAAACGCAAGCGCGACGCACGATTACGCAACTTCATATGCGGGCATCAGGACGGCCGCCCGACCAGCCATTCGCGGTCCGGCGGCACGAGCGTAGGTGAAGTCATCCTTCGACAGGACGAGAGCTTCACGTCTGATGTCGCGGGTGGCATCAGTCCGCAGGAGGCGAGTAACTGTTGCGGCAAGCAGTGAGGTATCGGTGGCCTGAAGGAGCCGCGTAGGACGGCCGCATGACAAGCGCGTGGCGCGGGTGGTTTGGAAAATGAACAACGCCAACGCCCGTGATCGGAATTGTGCCGGCAAGACCGAATCACCGCTCGAGCGGCCTCTGCATGCAGCCGCGGACCGCCACCTCCTCAGTCACGCCGGCGACGATCGATCTCATGACGAGGAGGATGAACATGGACGCCGACGGCATCCTGGCCGGCGCGGCGATCGGCGGTCAGGATGGCAAGATGACGTCGTCCCATGACCGTGACGAACGCGATGAGCGCTGCGAATCCGACCAGTCGAGTCAGCACTACGATTGGCAGCCGAAGACCGGGTTGGCTCGCGCCGTCCTGCCGCCGCCACACTGCCGGCGGAGACGAGCCAACGCCTCAGTGCCGTGCCATCGCAGCATCGTACGGCGCGTGACAATCGTCGCGACGTTGCGCAAACGGTGCCGACCGACCCTGTGGGCTCGAACGGCGAGTCGCCGCGGTCGTCGTCAGTGAACCGCAGCCGTCGCCGACCGACCTGCCGCCGGAGGATGCGATTCTCTTCGATCAGACAGGCGAGCGCCTCCCCGCACCAATGATCGAACCAGCTGGTGATGGCGAAGAGCAACGCCCGTCCGAAAAGCTGTCGATCCAGGGCTGGGATTTTCGGTTCGACCTTTCAATGACCACGAACAGCCTCAGCCATTGGCTCATCCCCCGCCCCGCCCCGGCAATGGTCAAAACGATTACCAGTGATGAGCACAACGATTCCCAACGTCGAGCGAACAAACATCCCTTTTGGCCTTTTCTCATGCATATCGAGCCGCCCAACCTGGGCACCGCGATTGCTGGGCTCGAATACCCGTGACTCCTGAACTTGCCCTCGTATCGGCGAAGCTGAGCAGTTGGGTGGTTACAGGAAATTCCCTCCTGGTCGCTTCTGTCTTTGCCGTAATCGGGGTGGCCGCGCTGACAGTTCCGCTGTGGAAGGCCGCGGCCAAGCGGATCAGGTGGGTCGTCATCGCGAGCAATATCAGCCACGACACGCTTCGGCGCATCGGCGTCCGGTCCGTTCAAATCGGTCAGGCCAATGTTGCCGCTCTGCCGTTATCCGAGATCCCAGAGTACATCGCGCGGGTCAATGTGCTCTTCGCGGGATATGAGAAGTACGGCGGCCTGAACCGGGATTCCATACGCGGCAGCCGCGTGCTGGAGATCGGTCCAGGGGGAACGATTGGCGGCGCTCTGCCGTTCATCGCGGCGGGAGCAGCCCAGGTAACCCTCGCTGATAAGTTCGTGCCCCTTTTGCGGTCCGAATTTCATCGCGCCTTGTACCGCGCGCTGTCGTCGCAGGTCGACGACACCGCACGGCGGGAAGTCGCCGATGCCATCGAATTGGGCGACGACATCAGATTGAATCCGCGACGCCTGGCGTATCAACACAAGAGCGTCACCGACGCTACCGCCGAGCTTGC
>JBPYEE010000106.1:0-15351 GCA_051985095.1 Vicinamibacterales bacterium
CCATCGAAGCCGACCGGTCGTGGTCGATGATGCGTCCCTGACGCTCGGACATGCGCGTCAGTAGCATCTCCTGAATGATTCCGGGAACGGTCGACGCATCGCTCTCGATCGCTCCGCTGAGCGGGTAGCAACCGAGCGTCCGGAAGCGCACCTTGATCATTTCCGGAGCCTCGCCCGCTTCGAGCGGCATGCGGTCGTCGTCCACCATGATCAGCGTACCGTTGCGTCGCACGACAGGCCGACTCTCCGCAAGGTACAATCCAACAATTGGAATGTTCTCGATGTGAATGTATTGCCAGACGTCGAGCTCCGTCCAATTCGACAGCGGGAACACTCGAACGCTTTCCCCGCCGCAGGTCCGGGTGTTGTACAGGCGCCAGAGCTCGGGCCGCTGCGCTTTCGGATCCCACCGGTGCTGAGCGGAACGGATCGAGACGACCCGTTCTTTCGCCCGTGATTTCTCCTCGTCGCGGCGAGCGCCGCCGAACGCGGCGTCAAACCTATATTTGTCGAGCGCTTGCTTGAGGGCTTGCGTCTTCATGATCTCGGTGTGGACCACCGATCCGTGGCTGAACGGGTTGATTCCCATCTCCACGCCATCGAGATTGATATAGACGAGCAGCTCGAGCCCGAGCCGCCTGGCGGTCTTGTCGCGGAACGCGATCATTTCACGGAACTTCCACGTCGTATCGACATGGAGGAGCGGAAAGGGAGGCTTGGCCGGAAAGAAAGCCTTCTGGGCAAGATGCAGCATCACGGAGCTGTCCTTGCCGATGGAGTAGAGCATCACCGGCCGCTCGCATTCTGCGACGACCTCCCGGATGATGTGGATGCTCTCGGCCTCCAGGAGTTGGAGATGCGTCAACCGACTGAGCGAGAGGCTTGTGCTGGACGGACCCTCCCGCTTCCCGGGTCCGACTTCCGTATCAGTGGTCGTGGCAATCGCGCTGGAGACCGGTTCACCCATAGCGCTCTTCGCAGGCGCAAATCGCATACCGGGACGCTCGGTCGAGGTCAACGTCCCGTAGCAAGGGCGGTACGCAGAAATCCCATATCCGGATTCCTGTCGCTCGAACCCGCGTTCAGGGATCCACGATCGCGCCACGATCTACTCAGCGGGGTGTTATCGAAGCCTCGATTCGTTGGGTTTGGCGGTTCGAACTTCGCAAACCGCTGAAGTGTGCACTGATTGGCTATGGCCAGCCGATCGGTGCTGGGTCCATCGACGATTCAGTTATTGCATCCGCCTGGCGCGCCGAACGGCATGAAGTGTCAGCCAAGGACGTCAAGGGCAACAACGAAATCTGGCAAAAACCGAATGATCGCGCGAATTCATGATGAGCCATCCACCTGATCACCTCACACGATCATCCGAAACTGCTGTGATGTCCAGTCAGTCGACCGTCGGATGCCGCGTCACGTTCTGATGCACGACCGGTCGGTCACCGCCTCGAGCACGCGTGCCACACAGGGAACACGCGGACGTGGACCACCTTCCTGCGGAACCAGGCACGATCGGCGCTCGACAACAACTTGTTTGTCGTCGTGACGGCCACCCGGGCGCGTGACCTACGTGTTTATGGTGAATTCGATGACGGTCGCATATTTCTTCTTCGAACCCCTGCGGTTTGTAGCATCTTGTTACAGTCGCCGCTCGATCCTACACCTATCACTTTTGTACTAAGCGGTGCTTTCTCCGCGCCAATGCGCTATGCAGAATTTGCACGTGTAGATTTTTCTTCCATGAACCGACTTCTGATTTGACTTCATTCGGGCGCGGGACGAGGAACGGATTGCCGTCGAGCTCTCTGGCGCAGCCTCGGCATCCGAGCGTTGCCGCGGACGGTGAGCCGGGACATGCCGTGACCACCACATGAGTGGTCCATTCTGACTGGCGACAGGTGCTCCCTGGCGATCACTGTTGTCGCTTCGTGCAGTCGGACTTGCGAAGAACGCGCTCAACATCCCCATACGCGCGACAGATGGTTCCAACTGCACGATACATGTGACTGAGCACTTGAGACTTCGCCGTCGCCGGCGAGTGCTTCCACAGACCGTTTCATTCCCCCGCCGACGATGTCGCGGAACGAGGTTTGCTGATCGCGCTGCGGCGCCGAATTCGTGCATACGGAGGAGCCAAGCCGACGCGCTGCGGTCGAGGTATCGCTCTATGGGGAAGAGTCCGACCCGGGTTCTGTTTTACTCACACGACACATTCGGCCTCGGCCACATTCGCCGGACGCTCGCGATTTCCGGCGCGGTCTCTCACACTGTCAATGATGCCTCCGTGCTTGTCGCGACCGGCTCCTCGTGGGTGCCCTCGTTGCGGCTCCCGCGTGCGGTCGACTATGTGAAGCTGCCCTGCGTCACGAAAGTCGCCGATGACGAATACAAAGCCAAAACGCTTGACATCGAATTCGACGCGATTCGATCGATCAGGGAGTCCATTATCTTCGCGACCGCAGCAAGTTTCTTGCCGCACTGGGTGTTTGTGGATAACGTGCCGCTCGGCATGAAGGGCGAAATGGTTCCCACGCTCCACAATCTGCGCGAGCAGCGTCCGGACGCACGCGTGATCCTCACGCTTCGCGACGTTCTCGACGATCCCGATCGGATCGTGCACGAATGGAGGTCATCGAGTACCTACGATGCAATCGAACGTTTTTACGATCAAGTGGTGGTGTACGGCTCGCGCCGTGTGTTCGACGTCGTCCAGGAATACCAGTTCCCAGAAACCGTCGCGCACAAAGTGGCGTATGCCGGATATATTCGGTCAACCGCGTCAGCTGGGACGGTCCGGAAGCTTCGTCGACAACTGTCTCCGAAGGGAGAGCGGCTGATCCTCGTGACCGTCGGAGGCGGCGGCGACGGGTACCTGGTCGTCGACACGTACCTCCGCGGCGTCTCGACGCTCGATCGCGGGATGCCGACGCGAACGCTCATCGTCCTCGGCCCGGAGATGCCCGAGGCGCCGCGGCACCAGCTGCACGCGCGGGCGGCGCGCGATCCGCGCATCACGCTGGTCGACTTCAGCCCCGATCTGTCCTGCTATATCGCCGCCGCCGACGCGGTCGTGTCCATGGGCGGGTACAACACGATTTGCGAGATTCTTTCGTTCCGCACGCCCGCGGTGATCGTGCCCCGCATCAAACCGAGGCTCGAGCAGTGGATTCGATGCCGGCGTCTGGCTGAACTCGGTCTTCTGACGACGATTCATCCGACGGAGCTTACGCCGGATCACTTGATGGCGGAGGTCAATCGGCTTCTGACGACACCGGCGAAGCGGGCTGACGTGCCACTCGACTTCAACGGCTTGGAGGCTGTGGCCAAAATTGTTCAAGCCCCCGTCTCATGACATCGCGGATGTCGACGTTGGCCGCTCTCGCGTCGCGCACGCGCCGCATACGCATCTGCCTGATGGTCGCGGTGGCGCTGCTCTTGTACCGTACGGCGGAAGGACAAACGCTGACGACGGTCACGGGTGTGGTCGAAGACGCAACCGAAGCGATCGTGCCCGGAGCGGTGGTCAGCCTTGTAAATCAGGACAGCGGCCAGGCACTCGAGACCGTCACGGATCAGACCGGCCGATTCAAATTCGCGGTCGCAACGGGCGACTACACGCTGGTCGCGCGCGTCGGCGACCTCAACAGTGGACAACAGGCCATCACTGTTGGTCCACAGGGGCTTGACGTGCGCGTACGCGTCAGGGTCGAAGTGGGTGAGCAGGTCACCGTGACCGCCGGCCGCCCGGACCCGCTCGCGCCTGCCGCCAACGCGACCGCGGTGGCGTTCGATGAGAACCTGTTTCGTCTCCTGCCGTCGAGCGGCGACGACATCCTGCAGATCGTAGGTGCGTTCCTCGCGCCGGCCACATTCGGCGCGAACGGAACGTCGATCATCGTCGACGGCGTGGAAACCGACGACCTGGATACGCCCAGTTGGGCGGTGAAAGACGTCGTCGTCAACAGCAATCCGTTTTCCGCCGCTTTTCAACGACCCGGCACTTCCCGTATCGAGGTGACGACCAAACAGCCGTCACGGCGTCGCGTTCGGGGCACGTTCTCGCTTTTCGACCGTAATTCGATGTTGGATGCCCGGGCTCCCTTCGCGGTGGAGAAGCCGCCCCTCGATCGACGGTCGGTTGAAGGGGGACTGAGTGGACCCTTGCCGTTCGATCATGCGTCCTTCTTCGTGAACGGATCACATCTGGGCGAACATTCCGCTGCGCTCGTCAACGCTCGGACGCCTGACGGGGCGCTCGTCCAAAACGTTCCGGCCGACCACGAACACACCAACATCGTTGTACGGGTGGACACCCGGCCGGCGGCGCAGAATACCCTGACGGTTTTCTACACTGCGACCAACGACCGGCAGACGGCCGACGGTGTTGGCGGTTTCACGCTCGAGGAGCACGGTACGGCCCCACATCAGCAGGCACAGCGGGTGCGGATCGCGGACCAGGCGATTCTCTCTCCTCACCTGACGCACATGATCCAGGCGTCGGTCGGCTGGCAGGATCGGAGTGTCGGAACTCTTGCGACCGCGCCCACCTTGATCGTCAACGGTGCGTTTACCGATGGGCCGGCCGCGACGTTTCGCGACGATCGCGACACGACGGTGGAACTGAACGACTCCGCAACGTATGCACGGGGAGCGCACACCGTGCAGTTTGGCGGCAGGGTTCGCCCGCAGTTCGTCAACGCGTTCGACCAATCCAATCTTGCCGGGACGTTTCGGTTCGCCAGCCTGTCCGCCTTTCGCACGGCGAAGCCGTACGTCTTCCAGCTCAACGGAGGCGGCGGTGATCTGTCCTTCGACGATACTCGGGCGAGCGCCTACGTCCAGGATGAGATCAGAGTGCGACAGGATCTGAGCGTGTTGATCGGCCTGCGCGACGACTGGCAATCGTTGCTGTCGGATCGTCTCAATCTCGCGCCCCGCTTTTCGATCGCATTCGCTCCGCGAGAAGGCGGCACGGTCATTCGTGCCGGCGGCGGACTCTTCAACGACCATCTGCCGGACGCCGCCCAACGGCGGGCGCTCTTCTACGGGGAAGGTGGTCTCCTTCAGGAATTGACGGTCCTGAAACCACGGTATCCGGCCGGCCTCGACACGACTTTGGGCGCGCTTCCGAGCCTGGTCCGATTGGATTCCCATCTGGAGACGCCGACGATGGTTGATGCCACGCTGAGCGTCGAACATCCGATAGGAAAGATCAGTTGGGTCTCCGCAACAGTGGAGCAATTGCGAGGTCGCCACTTATTCCGGTCTCGGGATGTCAATGCCCCCTCGCCCGACACGGGACTGAGACCCGATCCGGGAGCCATGACGATCGCGCAAATCGAATCGTCGGCAAGCCAGGACAGCCACGCCTTGATTCTCGCCTTCCGAAGTGGTGTGGGCCGAGTCTTCATGGGCACGGCGCAGTATCGGCTCTCGAAGACGACGAACGACACGTCGGGCATCTTCGTGCTGCCAGCGGACAGTTATGACCTGGGCGCAGAAAGAGGACGCGCTGATTTCGATCGACGCCATCAACTCAATTTGTTCGGGACCCTCAGCCTGCCGCGGGCATTCAAGGTCGGCACGGTGGTGGCGCTCGGGTCAGGGCTGCCCTACGACATCACGACGGGCAACAGCCGCGATGGGATGGCGAACGAACGCCCAGCCGGGGTGACCCGCAACACCGGACGAGGTCCCGGACTCGCCCAGGTCGACCTGCGCGTCAGCCGCCTGTTCCGACTCCCGACGCCTGTCAGGCGTGAGCGGACGCCGCGGAATTTCGATCTGAACCTGGATGCGTTCAATGTGTTGAACCGGGTCAACTACGTGAATTTCGTTGGGACCCTGACGTCGCCGTTCTTTGGGCGGCCCAATTCGGCGCTGGCGCCGCGAACGCTGCAGCTGTCGCTGAAATACCATTTCTAACACGGATGCACACGACTGTTGCTGACGCTCGGAAGGCAACCGGCCCCGCGGACCGAGGGACGCTGCACAAGGTGTGCTACGTGCTGAAGCGGTTTCCCAGGCTGTCGGAAACGTTCATCCTCAATGAAGTTCGCGCGCTGGAGCGATTAGGCATCGAGCTGACCATTGTGTCGCTCCTGCCCCGCGAAGAGGGTCTCCACCATTCGACCGTATCCGAGGTCCGCGCCCCCGTACACTACATGCCGGCCGATGCCCGTGGGCTGATTCGCGCCGCGATCGGACCGCACGTCACGATCTTCGTGGCGTTCCCGATCCAGTATCTTGCCACGCTCGGACGCGCGCTCTGGCTGGCGATTCGGTATCGTCATCCGAGCGCAACGTTCAAGAACTTCATCCGCGCCGTTGTCGTGGCGGCGAAATGCCGGCAGGAACACGTGCGCCACGTGCACGCGCACTTTGCGAACACGCCGACGAGGGTGGCCTATTTCGTGAGCACACTGTGTGGCATCCCGTTCAGCTTCACCGCACACGCGAAGGATTTGTATCTCTCGACACCCGATGCGATTCAGGACCGCGTCGCGGGTGCCAAGTTCGTGGTGACCTGTACCCAATACAACGTCGAGTACTTGAAACAGCTTGTGCCCGTCGAGGACTGGAAAAAAATTCATCTCGTCTACCACGGTGCGGATCTCGCCGAGTTCCCCGGGCCTCCGGGCGCCGCGCCCTTCTCGGGACAACGAACCGACGGTTCGCCAATCATTCTGTCCGTTGGCCGGCTGGTACCCAAGAAAGGCATGAAGTGTTTGATCGAAGCCTGCGCGACGCTTCGAAATCGTGGTGTGCCTTTTCGATGTCGGATCGTCGGCAGCGGTCCGTTGCGGAACCAGCTCCAATCGCAAATCGAGCATCTCGGTCTGGCAGACCGAGTGGTGCTGCTCGGTTCCATGACACACGACACGCTTATTGGCGTCTACGGGGAAGCCACCGTGTTCGCGCTCGTGCCCCAGATTGCGGAGGACGGCGATCGCGACGGCATTCCCAATGTGCTCATCGAAGCGATGGCGGCAGGCCTGCCGGTTGTTTCGTCGACGATCTCGGGGATTCCTGAACTGATCAAGGATGGCGTGACCGGCGTGTTGGTGAAGCCCAACGACGCAACGGCGATTGCTGACGCCATCGCAGACCTGCTTCGCAACCGTCCCGCGCGCGAGTACGTGGCAGCGGCTGGCCGACGGCATGTGATGGCACACTTCGAGTGCTGGCACTCCACCCGACAGATCCAAAGCCTGCTCCTGGAGGGCTCCAGCGTGTGAACATTCTGTATGTCTGCGCCGATTGGGGCATCCCGATTCGAGGAGAGAAGGGCGCGTCGGTGCACGTACGTGAATTTGTAAACACGCTGGACCGCATCGGGCATCACGTCCTGTTGCTGTTTGCAAGCGGCGGGACCGGGAATCCGACTCCACACGCGCAACTCATCGAGCTGCCCCCAGAACCGTCGACCGAGGCCCGGGTACGGCAGGCGGCGCGCTTGGGTATCGACGTCGATCCGGGCGACAAGGCGCTTCGCCGCGAGCTCGACAAACTCGCCTACGACGAGGCACTCCCCACACGAGCGATCGCGTGGCTGCAGAACCTCGACCTCGCTCCTGACGTCGTGTATGAGCGCTTTTCGCTATTTCAGCAGGGCGGCGCGGCCATCGCCTCCGCGCTCGATATTCCATATGTTCTCGAAGTGAATGCGCCACTCCTTGAGGAGGAAGAGCGTCATCGGATCCTGAAGCTGAAACACATCGCGCGGGCAATTGAGCGCCGCTGCTTTCACAGTGCCACGCACATCGTGTGTGTCTCGCAGTCACTGAAGGGCTATATCGAATCGGCTGGCGTGTCGCCAGCGCGCGTCTCGTGCCTGCCAAATGGGGTCGATACGCGGCGCTTCAACCCCTCCATTGATCCGGGGCCGGTCCGCCGGCGCTACGCCCTGGAGGATCGGCCGATCATCGGCTTCGTCGGCAGTCTCAAGCCGTGGCACGGGTTGACGTTTCTCTTTGAGGCGATGTGTCTGCTCGGCACCCGTAATGCCAAATGCCGGCTCATGGTCGTCGGCGATGGTCCAGAATTTCGCAATGCGGCCAAACGCGTGAACGAACCAGGCTTGAAGGGTCGGATTGTACTCACGGGGAGCGTTCCGCATGACGAGGTGCCTGCCCACCTTGCCGCAATGGACCTCACGGTCGCGCCGTACGCGCAGACCGACAGCTTCTACTTCTCGCCCTTGAAGGTGGTGGAATCGCTCGCCGCTGGCCGTCCAGTCGTTGCACCCGGGATCGGACAACTCAACGACCTCATCCAGGACGGGATTACAGGTCTCCTCTATCCCCCAGGCGACATGGAGACGTTCGTCAGTCACATGGACCGCCTGGCGTCGGATCCGGCGTTGCGAGGCGCGATGGCGGAGCAGGCACGTCGTGACGCCGTCGATCGCATGTCGTGGGACCGGGTCGTCGAGCACGCCGCCAGAATCATGATGCAGGGGCAGCAGGCAGCCTGATGCGCCACGACAAGGCGGTTTCAGCGGCGCGCTCGCTCTGGAGCCTACGGCGGCATGTCTCGTTTCCCGCGCAAGCGGTCTTCCTCATCGCGATCGTGTTGGTGACGCGATCCTTTGTCCTCCTGGTCACTCCCTGGCCGCTCAAGCTGATCATCGACAGCGTGATCTATCAGAAGCCGCTGTGGCACTGGCTGTCGCCGTGGGTGCCGGATCCTCTTACCCATCGGATGCGCCTGCTGAATGTGCTCGGCCTCGCGATGCTGGGCCTTGGGGCGGCGGAGAACGCCCTGGCGTACCAGGGCGACCGCCTGCTGCTGATGACCGGCCAGAAAGCGGTCTTCCAGCTGCGCCGCGTGCTTTTCGGCCATCTCGAGCGCCTTTCGCTGTCGTTTCATCGGCGTCAGCGCATCGGCGATTTGATGTCCAGACTCGGAGGCGACATCAATGCCCTGCAAGACTTTGTCGTGAACGTCGGCGCCGGCGTGTTCGCGCACCTGTTCACCATCGGTGGCATGGCGATGATCCTCATCACGCTTGACTGGCGCTACGCGTTCGTCGTCGTCGCGAGCGTGCCGCCGCTCCTGTGGGTCACGCAACGCTACTCCCGGAACGTCAAGGCGGCCCTGCGCCGAGCGCGCAAGAAGGAAAGCGAAGTCTGGAGCATGGTCCAGGAAGTGCTCAGTGCGATTCACGTCGTGCAGGCCTACACGCGGGAAGGGATTGAAGAGCGACGATTCGCTGAGCGGGTCGAGGACAGTCTGGCCATCACGCTCGAAGCCACGAGTCTTCAACTGCAGTTGCCACGCCTGGTGGGCTCCGTCTTCGCCGTGGCGACTGCGCTGACGCTGTGGTTCGGTGCGATGGAGGTTCTAAAAGGAGTGATCACCGCCGGCGAGTTGCTCGTCTTCCTCGCCTATCTTCGCGGAATGGCGACGCCGGTACGCCAGATCGCGCGGACGGTGAGCTCGGTCGGCAAAGCCGAAGTGGCGGGCGAACGTATCGCGGACCTGTTGGCGGAAACGAATGACATTCAGGAGACATCCCATCCGCGCGTCCTCACTGCGTGTCGCGGCGATTTGGAATTCCGTGGGGTGTCCTTCGGTTACATGCCGGGGTGTCTGGTCGTGAAAGACTTGTGGTGTCGGATCCCTGCCGGCCAAACGGTGGCGCTAGTTGGGCCGACCGGAGCTGGCAAGAGCACCATCGCATCGCTCGTTCCCCGCTTCTACGATCCGAACCGCGGCCAGGTTCTGCTCGATGGGGTCGACATCCGCGAGTTTTCACTCGACTCCCTGCGCCGACACATCGCGCTGGTGACACAGGAGCCGATCCTCTTCAGTGGGCCTGTTTGGCGGAACATTGCCTACGGACGGCCGCAGGCGGATCGCGCCGCCGCAATCGCCGCCGCCCGTGCCGTGGGCGTGGACGACGTGATCCAGTCGCTTCCCGGCGGTTACGACACGGAGATCGGCGAACGAGGCGCGACGGTATCTGGTGGGCAGCGGCAATGCATCGCCGCGGCCCGAGCAATGTTGCGAAATGCATCCGTTGTCATCCTTGACGAGCCGACGAGCAGTCTGGACACAGTCACCGAGTTCTGGGTCGCGGAAGCATTGAAGCGTCTAACAGTAGGGCGGACAACCTTGATGATCGCGCATCGGCTGACCACAATTGCCGCTGCCGACACCATTTACGTGATAGATGGCGGCCGAATCGTTGAACAGGGGAGTCACGAACAACTGCTGGGGCAGGGCGGCCACTATGCCACGTTCTGGCACAAGGGGGACCGGTCTCCTTCTGACAGCACGCTTCAATACGCTGACAGTACTCCGGAGTAACGGCGCATGACTGGTGGCGTCGAGCGCTGGCGCGCCAACCCGTAGGTATCTCCCTCGCCGCATCCGGTTGCCTGTTATGCCCCACCGGTCGGCGCGGACGATGTACGATTGATCACGCGTGTTGACGGGCGGTCAGGTCGTCGGTGAGCAACTGCGTCGCGGTTGCTTCGGTCCGATCCTGCCGCAGGTCGAGCACCTCGCGGTGGACCGCATCCGAGAGCACCGTCCAGAACCGTTGCCCTTTGCCGCGCTGGATCTCATCGAGCCCGAGCTGACGTGGGCGACGCTTGACGCGCGTCCGATCCCATTCGGCCAGGAACGATTTCTCCGCGCGGCGGGCCTCCTTTCCCCCAGCTCGCGCCGTGCCGCACTGCCGCGTGACTGGTTGGCATCGACTGGCAGTCCGCACTGATTTGTTGGCGCGGGCGCCGGGTGATGCGGGCCTTCCGATCGGCGAACTCGATGCCCTCGGTGCGAATGCCACACGTCCGACACACGAGTCGCCGCCGCGGATAAATCAGCGTGACATCATGCGACGCCCACGGGAAGTCATCCCAGGTCCGGTCGCGACGCGATCGCACGCGGCCGATGCGTCGACCGCAGCCGCTGCACGTGTACGGGCGGACCCCGCGTCGCTCAATCCGAATGAGCAATCGTCCACCATCCCCTTCGTCTATCGTCACGATCCGAAATCCCGATAGTCCCGGAATCCACGTACAATTGCGTTGCGATCCCGCCCGTCCTCCCTTGCTGGTGACACATCAAGAGAGAACACCATCCAATTCGGATGGCCACGTGGGGTCGCGTCTCAAGCCGCATTTTCAGAGTTAGAATGCTTCTGCTTATCCGGTTGTTTCAGTAGAGCACAACCGCTGGTATAAACAAGTGCCTCGCCCTGGATTCCCAAAGACCCTGCGCGAGTTTCAGTCGAAGTTTGCCAGACAGGAGGCCTGTCAAGAGTATCTGGCTGCTTGCCGCAGACCGGACGGATTTGGATGTCCGAAATGTGGGAACCGGCAAGCGTATGCATTTGCGAAGCTAACGCGTTGGTAGTGTCTCAGTTTGAAATACCCGCCTTGGGTGGAGCGCGGACCTCTGGTTATTGGTCACACCGGCAATGCGGCGCGCAGATCGTGTCCAACCTCACTTCCGTGCAGCGTCGGCTTAAGTTATTCTTCTGAAAAACTTGGGTGGAGGTTGTATAGCATGGCAAAGCTCGTGTATGGAATGAACCAATCCCTCGACGGCTACGTCGACCACATGAAATTGGGGCCACCCCCTCCAGCGCTCTTTCGTCACTTCTTAGAGCTGGTGCGCGGCCAGACGGGCATGGTGTACGGCAGCCGCATGTACGAGATCATGCGTTATTGGGACGATGACCTTCCGGACTGGGACGCGGAGGACCGCGACTTTGCTGTGGTGTGGCGGAGCAAGCCGAAGTGGGTTGTGTCGCGCTCGTTGAAGTCGGTCGGCCCCAACGCCACACTTGTTGAGAATGACTTCGAGGCTAGGATACGTGGGCTGAAGGCTCAGCTGGATGGGGAGATTGACGTTGCCGGACCAGACCTGGCAGGAAGCCTGACCAACCTTGGCCTTATTGATGAGTATCGACTCTACCTCCGCCCCGTCGTGCTTGGCGGCGGCAAGCCATTCTTCACCGGCCCCCGGCCGCCGCTCCGCCTTGTGGCCAGCGATCGAATTGGCGAAGACGTGATTAGGTTGACGTACGTTCCTGCCTAATCGCGCGACTCCTCCCGACGGACTGCGCCGAGTCGTCAGCTCCGCTTTGGGCCGAAAGCGCGAATTTCAACTGAGACACTACCAACGCGTTGGCAGTGCACCGGCTGCCGATACCAAGTCTCTCTAACAGCCGGGACGATCCTGAATAATACGAAAACGCCTCTGACCCTTTGGTTCTGGGCGGCGTACCTGTTGACCACGGATAGACTCCGGCTCTCAGCCTTACTTTTGCAGCGCCAGCTCGCGTTGTCGCGTGGCGAGACGGCGTGGATGATGTTGCACAAGCTCCGTCGCGCCATGATCAAAGTGCAACCGCGAACCGCTAAGGGGCGACGTCGAGGTTGATGACACATGGGTTGGCGGTACCCGAGCCGGCTTGATGGGCAGTCGCCAACTTAAGGGAAGGAAAGCGGCACTGGTCCTGGTAGCTGTAGAGAAGCGGGGGCGTAACACAACGGGGCGCGCCCGAATGGCCGTAATTCCGGACTTCAGGCAGGAGACCTTGTTGAGTTTCCTCAAAGGCAACGTCGCGCCAGGTTCGACCGTGTACACCGATGGACTGAAAAGCTTCGCTGGATTGAAAGAAGCGGGCTTTGAGCACGTGCCCCGCAGCCAGCCGCTGCGAGTTGATCTGCGCAACGGCGCTAAATCCTCGGTGCCTCTGGCAGACCGAGCAATTGGTAATCTCCAGCAGTGGCTGCTCGGAACTCATCACGGTGTCAGGCGTGACCATCTTCAGGTTTATTTGGACGAATTCGTATTCCGTCACAATCGGCGGAAGACGCCCGCCGCTGCCTTTCAAACTCTACTCGGTCTAGACAATATGGAACGACCGGCTCTCCATCGTAACGTTGTAGTGCTTGCAGCACTCAACACGGTGGTCAGAGCCACCGAAATCGCGGGTTAGCGCCCGCAGGCGCCAGAGCCGCATCGAAGGGAGCCGGTCATGAGCGAGGTTATCACGTACGTTGGAATCGACGCGCATAAGAAGGACTTGTTTATTGCGATGCTGATCGGTCGGGAGAAGACGCCCTCGACGTGGCAGCTGGCGAACGAGCCGAATGCGGTGCGTCGGTTGGTGCGGAAGCTCGAGCGCGAAGCGCCAGGTCCGGTCAACGTGTTCTATGAAGCCGGGCCGTGTGGCTACGCGTTGCAACGACAAATGACGACGTCCTGCATCACGTGTGATGTGGTGGCACCAGCGCTGATTCCGCGAAAGCCGGGGGAGAAGGTCAAGACCAATCGACGCGATGCACGCAAGTTGGTGGAGCTGGGGCGGGCCGGGTTGCTGACCGTCGTGCGGCCACCAACGCCGAAAGACGAAGCGGTCCGAGACCTGGCGCGGGCGCGTGATGATGCCCGTGAAGATCTGCAACGGTGCCGGCATCGCCTCGGGAAATTGTTGCTGCGCCGGGGACTGCATTACCACGGGCGCAACTGGACACGCGGGCATCGGGACTGGATCGCGAGTCTGACGTGGACGTTCGCCGCCGAACGCGCGGTGGTCGACGATTATCTGTTGGCGATCGATCACACCGAAGCGCGGCTGATCGAATTGGATGGGCAGCTCACACTCATTGCCGAGAGCGAGCCATACCGGGAGCCGGTCGGATGGTTGCGCTGTTTCCGCGGGATCGATACGTTGACGGCGATGCTGATCCTCGCCGAGTTGCATGACTTTCGCCGGTTCACCTCGGCCCCGGCATTGATGGCGTATCTCGGGCTCGTGCCCGGCGAGGACTCCAGCGGTGAGAAACATCGGCGGGGCCGCATCACCCGCACCGGAAACGCGCTGGTCCGGCGTCTGCTCGTGGAAATCGCGTGGCATTACCAGCACGGACCGCGCGTCGGGGTGGCGCTCGCACGCCGGCGCAAGGGACAACCGGCGCGCGTGATTGCGGTGGCGGACAAAGCGCAACAGCGGCTGTGCCGCCGCTTCCGCAAACTGGCAGCGGAACACAAGCCGGCACCAAAAATTGTCGTGGCGATCGCGCGCGAGCTCGCCGGGTTTCTGTGGGCCGCCCTGCAGCCGACGCCAGCACATGCGTAAGCGGATCGGTCTCGACGACTCGGCAGCGGATGGATGGTGACGCGGTTCGGTGACGGCCCGCGAAGGCGATGGATGATCGGAGGCACGATTGTGAGGATCGGCGAGCTAGCAATGCGATACGGACATCTGTCCCAACTCGCGACCCTAGACTGCACGTCCTCTCGACGAAGCACTGTCATGTGTGCTCTGCCGCGGGCAACCGCGGTAACCACCGTATATCAGCGTGACTCGTCGTCGAAGCGCCCTCTGTCATCCCTCGCCTTGGTCGGCCGTCCTCGGACGACTGCGCCAGGTTGCCAGTATCAGACGATCGCGACGGCGTCCAGGGCTTCGCGCCCTGCGGGCGGCGCCTTCGGCCGGTATGCGTCGGCGCTTCAGTACCAGGCGGGCGAGTCGGCCTTCGGCGCCCCTGGACACCGCCGCGTTCGTCTGATGAGAAAGGCTGTTATGCCGGCAAGCTGACGCTTGCCGGTCAGGGCCCGGCCACGCTCCTTCGAACGGAGGTCGGTACTTGACAAGGGGTCATTCCATATCAGCTAGCGGCCTCCGCGTTCGCGGGCGTTAGTCACAGTTCCCGCATGCGACACGACCGCCGACACGCGACCTGGTGCTGACGCTGCGGCATGAACCCAGTCCGCACCCCACGCATAACCGGCTCCCGGTGACGCTCTGTGGCGGTGCCGCGTCGTATCCGTCCATCGCCATTGCCTCCGTCAGCCGACCATCCGACGTCTCGGCCCCATCGGCTGATGGGCCGGCAGATCGACGTGAAATCGGTGAGTTCGACCGTCAGCCGATCGAGGGTGCAGGCGCTGACGGCAGTACGCTGCTGGTTTTGTTCGGAAACCTGAGCACGAGGGTCCCCCGACGTCCCCGATCCTGCGGGCCACCGCTTTCAACGACCGATTTCCAACGGACAGTAGGGGTTGCGAGCCCACCGATCGGTATAATGCGGCGCACTACTACAGTCCAGCTTGGGCCTCGCTTCTGGTACCCGCCTCGGCGCCTACGAAATCGTCGCGCTCATTGGCAGCGGCGGCATGGGGGAGGTGTATCGCGCCCGCGACACGCGACTTGACCGGGTCGTGGCGATCAAGATTCTGCCCGAGTCGCTCGCGAGCGATCCGCAGTTCCGTGACCGCTTCGAACGCGAGGCCCGCGCCGTCTCCCAGCTTGCGCATTCGCACATCTGCACGCTGTTTGATGTCGGCCAGCAGGATGACGTCGCGTTCCTGGTGCTCGAA
>JBPYEE010000107.1:0-5968 GCA_051985095.1 Vicinamibacterales bacterium
CTGGTTGAACAGCGGCTCGAAAATCCTGTTGGCAAATCGCAGGACCAGGATGTTCTGCACCGTCTCCTTGCCGAGATAGTGGTCGATCCGATAGATCTGCTGCTCGTCGAACACCTGTGCAAGCGCATCGTTGATCGCGCGCGCGCTGTCGAGATCGTGTCCGATCGGCTTCTCGATGATGAGCCGGCTGAACGGCCGCGCGTCAGGCCGCGCGGCGTCGGGCGGCGGGACGAACCGTGCGCGCTGCAACTGCTGCACCGTCGGGACGAACAAGGACGGCGGCACCGCGAGATAGTAGATGCGGTTTCCCGGCAGCCCTCGCTCGTGCTCGACGATGTCGAGGCGCGCGCCGAGCGGGCCGAGACCACGCTCATCATCGATTGCCGCGTTCACGAAGAACAACGACGCAGCAAACGTCTTCCAGGCTGACTCCTCGATCGGCCGCCGCGAGAACTGCGACGTGCCGTTTTTCGCAAATTCGCGGTACGCGTCGTCGCTCACGTCCTTGCGGCCCACACCGACGATGGCCGTCCGGGGCGGCAACAGACCGTCCACGCTCAGGTTGTACAGCGCCGGCAGCAGCTTGCGATGTGCGAGGTCGCCGGCGCCGCCGAAGATCACGACGGTGACCGGCTCGGCCGCCATCGGCATTGTTTCGCCGACGGCGAGCCGTTCGAACAACGACGCAGTGGACGGCACGGCGACTGCGTCAGCCATCGTGCCTCTTGACGGCGTGGCCGCCGAATTGATTTCGCAGCGCGGCGAGCAGGCGCTCCCCGAACGGATTCGGGTTGCGCGAGCGGAACCGGGTGAAGAGCGCCGCCGTCAATGCCGGCATCGGGACGGCCCGCTCGATCGCTTCCTCAACGGTCCAGCGGCCCTCGCCGGAATCGTCCACGTACGCCTGAAGGCCGTTGAGATTCGGATCCTCGGTCAGGGCGCGCGCCGCCAGCTCCAGCAGCCACGAGCGGACCACACCGCCGTGATTCCACAGGTCGGCGACGGCGGCGACGTCGATCTGGTAGTCGCTCGCGTGCATCAGCTCAAAGCCCTCGGCGTAGGCCTGCATGAGTCCGTACTCGATGCCATTGTGAATCATCTTGACGTAATGGCCGGCGCCGGCGCCGCCGACGCGCAGGTAGCCGCGTTCAGGCGCGAGCGTCCGGAAGATCGGCTCCAGGCGGGCGCAGGCGTCGGCATCACCGCCGACCATCAGGCAGTAGCCCTCCTGCAGTCCCCAGATGCCGCCGCTCGTCCCGGCATCGATGTAGCGGATCTGCTTCGCCGCCAGGGTCCGCGCCCGCCGCACATCATCGTGAAAGTTGGTGTTGCCGCCGTCGACGACGACGTCGTCCGCCGCCAGCCGCTCACCGAGGTCGGCGACTGTCGACTCGGTCGGCGCGCCGGCGGGCACCATGACCCAGACGGCCCGCGGGGGCGCGAGCGCAGCGACGAGATCCGAGAGCCCGGATACCCCGGTGGCACCCGTGCCGCGGGCGTGGTCGACGGCCTCGGCGCTGCGGTCGTACGCCACGACCTGGTGCCCGCCCCGCAGCAGGCGGGTCACCATGTTCAGACCCATTTTGCCGAGACCGACGAAGCCGAGTTGCATCGTGACTCCAACGGGCCGCCCCTGACAGGCGCAGCCGGCGTGTGCCTTCAATGGGCAATGCGTGCGACCAGCGTGTCCGCGATTTGACGAATGAGTGAACGATCCGGCGCGGACAGATGCACGTGGAGGGCGCGGCGGCCGGTCGCTTCGAGCGAGGCGAAGTCGCCGAGCGCCTGCGCGAGCTCGAGCGTCGCGAAGGAGAACGGCTGGCCGGGAATCGCGACATCCTGACGCGGCGTTGCCGAGATCAGCACGAACACCCCGGTGTTTGGCCCGCCCTTGTGCAGCTGGCCGGTCGAATGCAGATACCGTGGCCCATACCCGAACATGGTCGCCGCACGGGTACGATCGCGGACGGCGCGGCGAAACGCCTGCAGCTCGGCAGCGAGCTCCGTGCTGTAACCGACGTACGCGAGCAGCACGAAGTAGTCGCCGGGACCGATCACGCTCAGCAGCCCCTCAGGACCGCGCCCGCGTAACGCTTCGCGTGCCTGCGAGGTCAGCGTGAGGGTCACGCCGGACGGCAGCGTGCGATCGGGCGATGGCACCGGCAGCGCGCCGGCCGACCTGTACTTGCGGAGCAGCCCCCTGGTGGCGTCTTTTGCCTGCTGCACGTTCGGCTCGTCGAACGGGTTGATGTTCAGCAGCGCGCCGGTGACCGCCGTCGCGATTTCCCAGCGGACGAATTCCGCCGAGAGCGCCACTGGTTCCGGCAAGTCGATTTCCACAATGGGCTCGCCCGCATCCCTGAGATCCCGGACATAGGTGTCGCGCATCTCCTCGGCATACGACCCCCGGACGCGCAGACGGACGAACAGGCGGTCGGGTCCGTACACGGCCGGCTCGCCGAGCGGCTCGCCGACGATCGGCACAACACCGACGCCGTCCTTCCCGGTGCTCTCCGCAATCAGTTGCTCGACCCACAGGCCGAACGGTTCGAGCGCCGGCGGGACGATGAGCGTCAACTTGTCGCGTCCCGCTCTGGCCGCCGCGCCGATCGCGAGGCCCAGCGCCACCGCGGGATTGGCGAGCGGGGCGTCGCTCCCGGGTTCGGCGACCGCCAGCATCGCAAGCGCCCAGGCGATGAGACTGCGGACATTGATCGCCATGAGGGCCGCCGGGACCATGCCGAAGTACGACATCGCCGAGTAGCGGCCCCCGATGTCCGACGGATTGATGAACAGATCGCGAAAGTGTTGCGTGCGTGCCCGATGGGCCAGAGCGGTGCCTTCGTCGGTAATGGCCACGAAATGATCGGCCCACTTGGGCACCCGCGCCTCGTCCAGGCGTGCGCTGAAATGGTCGGCGAGCGAATTGGGTTCGATGGTGGTGCCCGACTTGCTGGCCAGCAGATACAGCGTCCGCTCCGACAGCGTCGACGCGTCGAGCACGTTGGCCGGATCGGTCGAGTCGAGCATCCGGAAGCGCGGGCGACCCGGCGCCTCCCCCAGGATTGCGTGCAGTACTTCCGGTGCGAGGCTCGAGCCGCCCATGCCCAACAGCACCACGTCGGTGTAGCCGTCGTTCTTCACAGTCGACGCGAAGGTGAGCAGCCGGTCCATCTGGTCCGCCATCAGCGCAGGGGAGGACAGCCACCCGAGGCGACTACTGATCGCCTTCTGGACCGTCGGATCGCTGCTCCAGACCGACGGATCGCGGCGCCACAGGCCGGTTGCAGCCTGTTGCGCCTCGTCGCTGTGCGCGGCGAAGGCGCCTGCCAGCGGACCCGGGGAAATGTGAACCGACTGGTGCAGCCGAGCGCGTTTGGAGGCCACGTCGAGCGCCGGCCAGTGCGTCAGGAGGTCGTGCGCACTGTACATGTCAGTACAATAGCTTAGTTAATGGCTCGAGGATTCGAGAGCAAAGATGTCGAGTACCAGCAGGCGGAAGCTGAACGGCCGCGGCCCGCGCGGTCGGAGTTGACAGCCGCCGAGCGGCAGCGGCGCGAAACGCGGCGGACGCTCGAGCTGGCGCTGCTGCGCGCGCGCGCCGATCTGGATGTCGCGCGATCGGCGGCGCACCGGCGAATGCTGACCCAGGCGATCGGGACGCTCGAACGTCAGATCGCACAGATCACCTAAATGAATTGTGCGTGGGTAGCGCTGGTCGCCCTGACGGCGGCAGGCTGTGGATCGGGCGGGACGCGGCGCGCGGAACCAGCCTCCGCATCGGCGCCGGCCGTGGCCTCGACTGCCCGGCCGACCGCTCCATTGCCACGCATCGTGGTCCTCGGCGACAGTTTGACGGCCGGGTTGGGGCTGCCCGCCGCCAATTCGTACCCTGCGCTGCTGCAGCAACGTCTCAAGGATGCAGGGCTCCAGTACGAAGTCGTGAATGCGGGCGTCTCGGGCGATACATCGGCCGGCGGCCTGTCGCGACTCGACTGGTCGCTGCAGGGCGATGTCCGAATCCTCATCGTGGCCCTCGGCGGCAATGACGCGCTCCGCGCGCTGCCGGTGGCTCAGTTGAAACAGAACCTCGCGCAGATCATCGAACGGGCGCAGGCGCGCGGCATCAGCGTCATCCTCGCCGGCATGGAGGCGCCGAGGAACTGGGGACACGACTACGATCTCGCCTTTCATCAGGTGTATCCGGCGCTCGCGCACCAGTACCACGTGCCGCTGGTCCCGTTTCTCCTGAACAACGTCGCCGGCAACGAGCGGTTGAACCAGGCCGACGGGATTCACCCGACCGCCGCTGGTGCCCGGATCGTGGCCGACAACGTCTGGACGGTCCTGAAGCCGATCGCGGTGGAGCAGCAACGACACCCGTCACGGGGCGGGACATGATCCAGCTGCGGGACGTGTCGAAAACCGTGCTGAGCGGCACCGAGCCGCTCACGATCCTGCATCCGCTGACGCTCGACATCCCGAAGGGGGAGTTCATTGCGATCGTCGGCCCCTCGGGCAGCGGCAAATCGACGCTGCTCGGCCTGATCGCCGGCCTTGACGCGCCGACCACGGGCTCGGTCTCGATTGACGGCGTCGACATCACGCGGTTGGACGAGGACGGCCTCGCGCGCCTGCGGGGCGAGAAGATCGGGTTCGTGTTCCAGTTCTTTCACCTGATTCCATCGTTGACGGCCTTTGAGAACGTGGCGGTGCCGATGGAAATCGCGCGTGCGCCGGATGCGCGGAGGCGTGCGTCGGCGCTGCTCGAGGAGGTTGGCCTGACCGACCGCGCGCACCACTATCCGTCGCAACTGTCGGGCGGCGAACAGCAGCGGGTTGCGCTGGCGCGGGCGCTCGCCAACGATCCTCCGATCGTCCTCGCCGACGAGCCGACCGGCAACCTCGACACGGCTAATGGGCGGCACATCATGGCGCTGCTGCGGTCGATTCACGAGCAGCGAGGGACGACGATCGTGCTGGTCACTCATGACGCGGACCTCGCGCGGCTGGCCAACAGCCGGCTGGTGCTCCGCGACGGGCGCGTGGTGGAACGATGCGTTTCGTGTTGAGCATGGCGGCGCGCGAAACCCGCGCGTCGTGGCGGCGGTTGCTCTTTTTCTTCGTGTGCATTGCCGTCGGGGTTGCGGCGATCGTCGCGCTGCGGTCGGTGATTCAGAGCGTGCGCGAAGTGTTCGGCACCGAGGCGAAGGCGCTGATCGCCGCCGACGTCCTCATCGGGACGAACCGCGACTGGCCGCCGGATGCGCGCGCAACCATCGATCGGCGGCTCGCCGAAGCGGGCGCGGTCGCTCGAACGGAGACGATCGAGACCGCAACGATGGTGCGGCCGGCCGATCGGACCAAGCCGGTGGCCAAGATGGTGGAGCTGCGCGGCGTTCAGGCGGCCTTTCCGCTCTACGGCGTCGTGATCCTGGAGGGGGGCCAGCCGTATGCGCACGCGCTCGTCGAGCATCATGGCGCGCTCGTGCGGCCGGAACTCCTGACCTCGCTCGGCGTAGCGGTCGGCGATGACATCCTGATCGGCAACGCGTCGTTCACCATCCGCGGCCTCATTACCCGCGAGCCGGGACGCATCGGCGGGTTCAGTCTGGGCCCGCGGGTCATCATCGACTACGCGGATGTGCCGTCGACCGGCGTCCTCGGTTTCGGGAGCCGCGCCGGGCGGCAGCTGCTCGTCAAGGTCCCGGAGAATCGCATTGAGCCGCTCGTCCGCACGCTCCGCGCCGAGATGCGCGAGGCGTTCATCAACGTCCGGTCGTACCGGTCGAACGAAGACCAGGTCGGCCGCGATTTCGATCGCGCCGAAAACTATCTCAGCCTCGTCGGTTTGATCATCGTCATTCTCGGCGGCATCGCCGTCTCGAGCGTCACGCGGGTCTTCATCCTCCAGAAGATCCGCAGCATCGCGGTCCTCAAGTGCGTCGGCGCCCGAACGCGGCAGGTG
>JBPYEE010000108.1:0-3450 GCA_051985095.1 Vicinamibacterales bacterium
CCGATGGGCACGTCCCGCCGATGAAACCCGAGGCGCGGCAGCGGATCCAACAGCTGTTGCAGCGAACCGTCGCACCTGACGCTGGCGAGGCCGCTGCCACCGCGGGTCCTCCGGGCGCGTTCGACGATCCGGAACTGCGGCCGCTGGCCGAGCGCTGCCTGCTCGGATTCAACTCGACGTCGGGTCCGCCGGCGCTACCGAATTACTTCTACAACAACCTCCATCAGATCGTGCAGACGCGCGACACCGTGATGATCCTGACCGAGATGGTTCACGACGCGCGGATGGTGCGCATGAACCAGCCACACCTGCCGCAGACCATCCGGAAGTGGATGGGCGACTCGGTGGGTAAGTGGGACGGCGAGACGCTCGTCATCGACACTACCAATTTCACCACCAAGACTCAGTTCCGGGGCTCCGGCGCAAATCTCCACGTCATTGAGCGCATCTCCCGCATGGCCGACGGCAACCTCCTCTATCGCTTCACGGTCGATGACCTGTCGACATGGGAGCGCTCGTGGACCGGCGAGTACCCTTGGGTCGTGACGCAGGAACACCTCTACGAATACGCGTGCCATGAAGGCAATTACGCGCTCGGCGACATGCTGCGCGGCGCGCGTCAGCAGGAAGCGGCTGACAAAGCGAAGAAATAATCGGCTGACTCAGACGGCCGAGGCGAAGACGTCGTTAATCGCCTGTTCGAGCTGCACCGTCGTGAACGGTTTTGCCAGCAGCGGCGCGCCGGTAGCATGGATGCGCTGCTGCGCTTCGGGGACCGCCGTGTAGCCCGACATGAAGACTACTGGCAGATGCGGGTGCGCGGCGCGGGCCGCTTCCGCCAGCTCGATCCCATCCATCCCGGCAGCGAGCACGACATCGAGCAGCAGGAGATCCGGTGTGGCGCCCTGCAACACGAGCAGGGCTTCGGTCGCTGCTTCGGCCACCACCACACGGTGACCGAGGCTCTCGAGCTGACGGCGGACGATATTCCGCACCTCGGCTTCGTCTTCCACCACGAGAATCGTCCGCGGGATCGCCGGCGGACCGTGTGGATCCGGGCGCGGCGCCGCAGAGTCGTTGTCGCGGCCCGCCACAGGCAGGAACAGCGTCACGGTCGTGCCGCGGCCCGGCATCGAAGCAACCATGGCGCTCCCGCCAGACTGTTTCGCGAAGCCGTACACCATACTGAGGCCGAGGCCGGTCCCGGCGCCACCGCTCTTGGTCGTGAAGAAGGGCTCGAACACCCGTGCAGCGACCTCCGCGGTCATCCCGGTGCCGGTGTCTTCGATATCGACCCGCACGAAAGTGCCTGGCGGCAGGTCCGCTTCCACGATCGCGGGGGCGTTGATTTCGGCGGTCGTGACCCGGATTGTGAGCGTTCCTCCGTCGGGCATCGCGTCGCGCGCGTTGAGCGCAATGTTGAGCACCGCGGCTTCGAGGGCAGCCGGATCCACAAACGCGCGGGTGTGTTTGTCGGCCTCGGCGGCCACCCGAATCGTGGCGCCCAGCGTCGGCGCCAGCAGTCGGACGCTGTTGGTGATGAGCGCGTTCACATCGACCGGTTGCGGATTCAACAGGCGCCGGCGCGAGAACGCCAGCAAATGGCTCGTCAGATCGCGTCCGTGCAGCGCGGCCCGCAGGACCGCATCGATGATTTCGGTGGCGTACTTGTCCTTGGGCAGGTAGGCGCGCAACAACTCCACGTTGCCGATGATCACGGCGAGGATGTTGTTGAAATCGTGAGCGAGGCCGCCGGTCAATTGTCCGACCGCTTCCATCTTTTGCGATCGGAACAGCGCCTCGCGGGTCTGCTCCAAGGTCGACTGCGCCAGTCGGAGCTCGGTGATGTCGTGTGAGATTCCGAACAAGCCCCGAATCGCGCCGGCGCGATCCCGGTAGACGCCCTTGGTCACCAGGTACGCCTGCGTGGTTCCGTCGTCGGCAGTCGCGACGCCCTCGAACGCGCGGGGCTCACCTGAGGCAAGCACTTCGCGGTCGTCCCTGATGAACTGCCGAGCTGTCGATTCCGGATACAACTCGAGATCGTGCTTGCCGATGATGTCGGCGGGCGACTTGTGGAGAAAGCGCGCCATCGCCGCGTTCACGACGACGTAACAGCCGTTGAGGTCCTTGACGAAGATGGCGTCAGGGGTCGCATCGATGACCGCCTGCAAGATCTCGTAGCTATTGGGGATCGCCATGGGCGGTCACATGGAATGTCGTGGCTGGGGGGTAGGGCCCTATTATACCGACTCACCCTGAGTCACAGGCCAGAATCCACTTTTCTGTGCAGGGGTAATCAACCGGGGGTGCCACCCGATCCAAAGGCGCGTCAGCAAGGTCGGTGGTGTCCATCGCCCGTCGACTGGCACGGGCCGCTCCGGAATCCCCCGTAATCATTTGCCCGCCGTTCCCGTCAAACGCCACGACACGGCCCCTCTCGACGCGATTGACATTCGGCGGCTGGATGAGTCGGCGCGGTTTCATCCCGAGGCCTACGGGCTCATCATCCGCGCCACTGACGTGTTGCGCTGGGCGTGCAGTCAGTTCCGCGCGTGGACGCGCGGTTCACCGGGCCGGCGTCATCAGGTGGTGATGCTGGAACTCGAGGATCGTTCTGATGACGTGGCGCGAGGCGTCAGTTGCTTCGACCAGATCGAACGCATGGGGCGCGCGGGCGACGTTCACCAACGTCAGCGGTAAGTCGCGCGCAAGCGCGTCGTGAATGAACCGATCAATCGCCGCGTTCAAATCCGGGAACGTGTCAGCGCCGGCTCGGGCGACGAACAGCGGGACGCCCGTCCTCAAGTCACCGACGCTGCGGCCCGCCGCGGGGTTGGCAAACTTCCATGTCGCCGCCGCAGTCGCGACGACCGACGTGCCCGGGGCGTCGAGCATGTATCCGTAGCAAAGGACGGCGCACGCCACGTTGGCCGCGGCCCCTTCCATGAGCAGCGACAGCGCGACCGGCACGTTGCCGGACGCCGCCCAGATGCCGAGCCGGCCGGGATCGATCGAGAGGGCGTCCGCGTTCGCGCGAAGAAACTCGAACAGTCGGAGAACGTCGCGCGATGGATCCTGTTTCGTGTACGCAATCGCGGTCAGACCGGATACGGCGATCAACTGCGCCCAGGAGATCACCATTTCCATGTCTTTCCCGACGCAACCGAGCGTGAGCGGCACGCCCACATCGGCATATCCCCCGACGATGACGACTGCCGGCAGCCGCCTGTCCGCAGCCGCCGCGGGCGGCCGGTACACGTCCATCGTCAGCGGGCCGGCCGCGGTGTGCGCGTACTCGATTTCGCGGCGAACCGGGACGTCGGGCATGCCAGGAAGTTCGTAGATGACTCGCCTGTATGTGATCTCGTGTCGGGCCATGCGTTCGTTATAATGTGTTTTGTTCGATCACGCCGGCTACCGACGCTGCGGGCGTGTGGTTCACGACGA
>JBPYEE010000109.1:0-9665 GCA_051985095.1 Vicinamibacterales bacterium
GCGCCCTGAATCGGATCGCCCAACTCGTCGAACACGAGCCCTGAGACAGATCCGAGGCGCGCCAACGTCACGTCGACGTTCTCGCGCTTCTGATCCTCGCGCAGCGTGATCGACGGCCCGGCGCCCAGCATCGGTAACTGAGGAAGGATGATGTCTGACGCCTTCAGTGGTGCGTAGCCGCTCTTGGACGCCGCGACGCGGTACGTGCCGGCCGCGAGCCCCTCGAATGCGTAGCGTCCGTCCGCATCGCTCGTCGTGGCCTGGTCGGGCGCCGGTGCAAACGCGCCGATCAGCCTCATGACCGCATGCGCGAGCGGCCGTCCGTCGGGCGTCACGACGCGGCCGGCGATTGTGCCACGCGCTTCAGGCGGGAGCGATGTCACGTTCTGCCCCACACCCAATGTGAATGCGAACCCCACGCCGCCGACCTGCGTCGCGGGCACCACGATGTCGACGTTTGGGTGCTCTTCGCCGGCGGCGAGTCGGATCACCTCTGCGGCATCGGCCGTGTTTGACTCTGGATAGTAGGTCTTCGTCAGTTGAGAGTCGTAATGGACGAGGCCCGCCTCAGTTTCGCGCCGACCCGCCACGCTCATCGTGGTCACTGCCACGATGAACGATTCAGCCCCAAGACCTGAGAGCCGGAACTCGCCCGCGTCGTCGGTCGACGTCACGACCGGCATCGAAGACTGACGGCCTGCCTCGGCGGCCACTTCGGCGGCGACGCGCGCGTCAACGATCGGCTCACCAGTCCGGTCGACGACGCGTCCAGAGATCACCGCGGCGCGCGCCAGGCGTAGCTCGAATGACCCTTGGGTGTTACGAACCGTGACCTCGCGGCGAATAAATCCAGACTTAAGGACGATGACGGTGTAGAGGTTCACCGGCGGCGTAACACTGAAACGGCCGTCCCCGTCCGTGATAGCGAAGGCCACACGATGCCCGGCGACAACGATTAGCGCACGCGCATTGACGATCGCTTCGCCTGTATCGTCGGCGATAATGCGGCCCGCGACGGATGGTTGGCCATCAATCAGCGTCGCCGCGCTGAGGACCGCGATCAGGATGGCGCGCGCCACGGATGAGCCCAGGCGTTTCGGCCAGTGTCTTCGGCCGAACACAGTCTACGCCTGGTTGCGCCGACACAATGTTGATTGCTACTGGCGATCTGGCCAGCTGCGCCGGCTAAACGGGGTGTGGTCCGCTGAGGTCCGATTAAATCGACCGCGGCCGATTTTGTGAAATGTTTTGGACGGACCGGTCAACCCACGTTCTTGACCGCTCGCCGCGGCGGCGCAGTTCTGCCAAACGGCAGCAAGAGACGCCGAGCCTCTTGGAGGTGGGGAAAATGGAGGGGACCTTCAATACGAAACTCGGTTACTTGGTATCAGTTCGGCTCCGCGAGGATCGTCGCATTTCGCTGATTCGATTGACTCAGTACGACATCATCCGAAGTCGGCTGAAAAATGCTGGCGCGGCTGTCCCCCGGAGGGTTGCTGGACCGTTGACTCTCTGGTTCCGGACCAGAGATTACGTGAACGACCATCGGTGTTTCCCCGGTTGCCGCGATTCCGGTCGGCCACGCCGAGGGGTGCTTGGCCATGGACCTCGAGGTTGACGCAGGCCACGAACGTGGCGAGGCGCGCTACCTCCGCTACGGTTTCCGCGCCCTACCGCGGAAGCTTCGCCCGCCAACTCTAGTCGTGGAGGCCGCTCAGCGGGTTGATCTCGACAATCGCCGAGTCCGTCTGAGAACCGGGGTGATATCAATTACCTGCTCATCGGCTTCAGACTGAACGACATTGTACAGCCGGGACGCGTCCGTGGTGACGCTCTAAGCCTGCATCGATTGAAGACATCACCAACGACACAATGGCTCGTTACGTCGTCATTCGGGTCGGCGATCGAGGGCAGTCGATTTGAGTCAGTGATCACAACGCGGAGCGCTGGTGAGCTGCGCGTGAAAGAGGGGACTGTTCGCCGATTTGAGTACGCGCATGAGCTGAGCTGATCCCCGGCTGTCGGCGCGGACCACTATTGAACGATCCGCTCAACGCCTCTAGACTTTTGATGTGAAGGCAAAATCCCGGTGGCGACGACGGTCATCTTTCCTCCTGAGCGCGTTGTTCATCCTGTCCGTCTTACCTTTTTCAGCGTGCGCCTCTAACATGTCCGCGCCGAGCGCTGTGTCGTCACCGCTCGTTGGCACATGGAACGGAAATCTATCCTTCAATCCGCCGGGCGAGGATTGGAGTGCAGCGGACATCGTGATTCAGTCAACGAGCGGCAACCTATCGGGCGAACTGAGACCAACGTGCTGTTATAACTATCCGGTGTCCGTTGCGCAACCGAGCTCGACCATTGCGGACGTCACGTTAACGATCGAGGTCGGTACGAGTTTGTGCGGTGATCCGGTCCTCGCGATCGACCATTACGAAATTAACGCTGGCACCGTGACGGCATTTTCGGCTAGCGTGAGCGGACGCTGCCCAAGCACCTTGACCGGCACAGTCCGCTTTGCACGGAAGTGAAGCCGCTGAGAAACATAACTGTGTTCCGCAGCTTCTGATTCGTCGCCGCGCGCTTGCGCGTCGGGTCGGTCAAGTCATGCCCAATCCTCGACTCATGGCCGACGACGATCAGCCTTGGTACTCCCCGCATCGGGATTCCGCGCCAACCCGTCCCCGGCTTCAAGCTCTGGGAACTCCACCACGGCACGCGCGTCGCGACCTGCGAGCTCCGCGATGATGGTCAGCGCGGCGCCGGCGTCGACGTGCAGCTGCTCGAGGATGGCGATATTGTGATCTCGAAACGGTGCCTGCGCCGCGACGGCGCGGAGTACGTCGCCCAAGCGTTCAGGCAGGATTACGGGCGCCAGGGCTAGACGGAATAGGCGTTCGGGACGTCCAGGGAGACGTTCGGGTTAACAGCAGCGTGACCAAGAGGGCTCGAATGGTGGCGAAGCTGACGACAAGGAGGACAAGGGTCGCGAGTGGCAGCGTAGCCACCATCCCCGCGATGACGTAGCCCACTTCCACCGGTCGGTCTTCATAACACCGCGATTGCCTCCGCGAGGGCTGGACGGACCCGCGCTGACGTTCAGGAACGCGCCCGCCCGACCAGCGCCTTCAGCACCTGGCATACACGGCGATTCATGACACGATCCTTTCGGTACTGCGACACCATCAACACCGCGGCCGCCCCGAAGGCGAGCGCCGTGCCCGCCGTGTCGGGCCACCAGGGCATCGATTGCGGTGCGATCGCGTGCAGCGCCACCGGGATGATGACCCCGGCCACCAGAACCGCTGTCGGATAGCTCATCGTTCGCTTTGTCAGTTTGAAGCCTCAGTCCCCCACCAGCGACGGAGGGCCACGAGCGACCACACACCCTCGATGACTCCAAACGGCCACGCGCCCTGAAGAAAGCCGTACGCGGACGCGAGCACGCACGAACCCGCAAATGCCAGGATGAACCATCGGCTGCGAGGCTCAAGGGCATAGAAAACCATCATGGTCGACACGGCGAACAGACCAAACGCGGTCAAGCGGTCCATGCCGATCACGACAGCCGCTTTCGAAGAAACTCCACCATTCCTTAAGCGACGAGTGCCGCGATGATGGCGATCACGAGGTTGCTCGCGGTCAACACGACTCGGAGAGCCATACCAGACCCCGTTCACGCCCCATCCCTAATCGCTCGAACTTACCCATCAGGAGGTTGGAATAGAACAGGAATACGATGAACCCCGCTTCGATGAACGCTCGCCAGAACCCGGCTTCACAGGGGCAGATCGTAGAAAACCTCACGCGATAGTGTCCGATTCCGGGACGGCGCTTTCCGCAACCGAACGGTTTGCAGAACGAGAGTACGCTCGGATGTCCGGAATTCGTCGTTTCTTGATATGGTACGGCCTTTGATTCGCCGTCGGCCGCGACGATGATTAACGACATCAAGCTCGCGCTACGCATGCTCTTCCGATCGCGGGGCTTCACGTCGGCGGTGATTGCGATCATCGCCGTCGGCATCGGCGCGAACGTTGCTGTCTTTACGGTTCTCGACGCACTGCTGTTCACGCCGCTCCCGGTCTCCCGCCCCGATCGCCTCGTCATCTTCGCGCGCTACCTGGAAGGCGACACCGTGGCGAGCTACGGCTACCCGTATCCGACGTTCCAACGCCTGTGCAAAGACCTCGAGCGGATCGCCACGCTGGCCGGCGTCAGCGAGATCGATCGGTCGCTCGACGGACGATCTGAGACCATCGCGCTCGTGTCGGGCAGCTACTTCTCGACGCTCGGCGTCTCGGCTGCGATGGGACGCACGCTTGATCAAGCGGACGATCGCGTTTCGGGTCAGCAACCGACGGCGGCGATCAGCGATGCGTTCGCGCGCGGCCGCTTCGGCTCGCCACGCGCCGCCGTCGGCCGGACGGTCACCTTGGCCGATACAACCTATACCATCATCGGCGTGATGCCGCCCGCGTTTCGCGGCGAGTGGATCGGGCGTCCGGTCGCGATCTGGATTCCGATGGCGAGGCAGTCCGAAGTGATGCGTGAGCGGCCGGGACTGCTGACGAACCCCAATCCGGGATGGGTGCACATCGTCGCGCGCCTGAACGACGGCGTGACGATGCAACGCGCGTCGGCCGCCTTGCGCTCGTCGACCGTCCAGGACATCAAGCGTCTCGTCCCGACTGACCGGCCGATGTCGCCGCGCGAGCGCGCGCTCATCATGCAGGCCCATGACGGGCTCGAATCGATCGTGCACGGGTTCGCGCCCCAGCGCCCCAGGCTGATCGCGCCGTTTGTTGTCGTGATCACGGGCGTCGGCCTCGTGCTCGTCGTGACGTGTTTCAACGTTGCGAGTCTGCAGGTTGTTCGTGCCGCGGCCGGCGAGAGGGACATCGCGATCCGCCTCGCATTGGGCGCGACGCGCGGCCAGGTCGCGCGCGAGCGTCTGGTCGAGAGCGTTGTGCTCGCATCCCTCGCCGGCGCGACTGGCGTGCTCGTCGCGATGTGGAGCACCGACGCGCTCGCAGCTCTCGTTGGTGCCAGCCCGATAGCCACGGTCGCCGGCAACGTCACGACTGCGATTCAGCTCGGTATCAGCTGGCGATCGATCGCATTCGCGTTCGCGGTCAGCGTGGCCGCCGGCACCCTGCTCGGCGCTGCGCCGGCGATTCACGCTGCGCAAACGGCGCTTGGCCACCTCCGGGTCGGCGGCAGCGGCGCCACGCGCGCGAAGCCGTTTGTGGTGAATGCGCTCGTATCCGCACAGATTGCCGTCTCGCTCGTACTGCTGGTAGCCGGCGGGCTGTTGCTCAGGACCGAGGAGAATCTCAAGACGCAGGCTCTCGGCTTCGATCGCGATCGCGTGCTGCTGATGTGGACCGCTCCGTCGCACGCAGGACTCCTGGGCATTCCTCTGGCGCGAGATTACGATCGAATCGGGCGGGATCTTGCTCTGCTCCCGGGCGTCGAGCGCGTCAGCGCGTCAAGCGGCGGCGTGCTTGGCAACGACGACGCGGCGAGTCCGATGACGATTGCCGGCCGAGCGTTCGGTCCAGACGAGGACAACTGGCTGAGGTGGAATCTCGTCGCGCCAGGATTCTTCGACACCGTCGGCATGCACCTGATCGCCGGGCGCGACTTCACCGCGCGTGACGACGCGAAGGCGCCGAGAGTCGCTATCGTGAACGAGGCAATGGCGCGACAGTACTTCGGCGGCCTGGCGATCGGAAAGCGGTTCGGTCTTCGGCGCGATCCGCCAGACGCCATCGAGATCGTCGGCATCGTGCGCGACGGGCGCGTCGATTCGCTGCGGGAACGTCCCGCGCCGCTCGCGTATCTTCCGTACGCACAGGAGACGGATCACGTCTGGAGCCTGTGTGTCGCCATTCGCGTCGCACGCGACGCGGGATCCGCGGTGCCGCAGCTGCTGGCGGCGATGCGAAGGATCGATCCGAATCTGCCGATTTCCAGCATCGAGCCTGTAGAGCGCCAGATCCATCGTGCGCTCTTTGCGGAGCGGCTGCTCGCAGGAGCCTCGTCCGGCTTTGCGATCACGGCGCTGTTGCTGATCTGTCTCGGTCTCTACGGCGTCGTCAGCTACGTCGGCCGGCGTCGGACACACGAGATCGGCATCCGACTGGCGATGGGCGCCACGCGCGCTGCCGTGATGCGGTTGATTCTGCGGCAGGGGGCTGCGACCGCGGCCGTCGGCTTCGCGGCCGGCATTCCGGCGTCGCTGTGGGCGGCGCGTCTATTGGCCGGTCACCTGTACGGCGTGGCGCCGACCGATCCACTGACGCTGACTCTCGCCGTGGCGGCACTTGCGGCGGTGGCGCTCGCCGCGTGCGCTCTGCCGGCGCGCACGGCGTCGATGCTCGATCCGCTCGTGGCGTTGCGACACGAATAGGGCAGCTGGTTGACCGGCCACCGAGGAGCAGCAGCGCGAGAGGGCCGTCGAATACAACTACCTCTGAGAAACGGCGTGGCGCCCCGCGGCAGGTGAGGAAGACGTCGTTGCGATCGAGGCGTGCCCAACGGTCGCGGACGGGCGCGAGCGGGGGCCTACCTTCATCGCCAGATTCGGCAACGCTTTCGCTATCAACGGCTCTCCTGACCGCGCGCCCTCGAGGCCGGCGCGGGGGCCGACGGGGCTTGTACTTTGTGTTGAGGTTTTCTACACTGACCGGCGGTGAACGAGTCGGTGTCGGCCGCACGGGCCGTCTTCACACGGCTCGGCGCGTTTCTCGATCGGTTCGCCGGGTGTTTCGGCCGCCGGGCGCAACGTGAAGGCGCCAGCCGGTACATCCAAGGGCTCCTGAATGACAGCGGGGCTGTCTCCCCGGACATTCTGCACGTTTACGCGCGAGTTCTCGTCGGCGGCGGGCCGTTCCTTCAGCTCAACCGCGTCATTCCGAACGACAGCCGGCTGATTGTCTCCGACAGGTGAGGGTGAGGGTGGTATGATGAATCGTCATACCCGCCATGCCGAAGATGAAGGTCGCGTTAACGTTGGATTCAGCACTGGTCGAACGTGTCGATGAACTGGTTGAGCGACGGCGCTTTCGCAGTCGCAGTCAGGCTGTGGAAGCCGCGTTGGCGGACAAAATGCAACGTCTCGCCCGGACGCGACTGGCGCGGGAATCCGCGAAGCTGGATCCGCGTGAAGAAAAGCGGCTCGCGGAACAAGGGTTGGTCGATCCGCTCGACTCATGGCCCGAGTACTAAGAGGCGAGATTCGGTGGGCCGATCTCAACCCGGTCCGAGGGCGTGAACAGGCTGGTCACCGTCCTGTGCTGATCCTCAGTCACGATGTCTTCAACGAGCGGTCAGGCACGGTCATAGCCGTCGCGCTGACGAGCCAAGAGCCGAGAGCGGGATATCCGCTGACCTTGGAGAGCAAGGCGGCCGGGTTGACGAAACGATCGTGGATCAAGATCAGCCAGATTCGAACGTTGTCGGTTGATCGGATCGGCCAACGCCTTGCCCGCGCCGCCGAGGAGGAGCTCGCGCGCGTCGTTGACGGGTTAACCGAGATCATCGGATAGTCGCGCCCAACTTTCTGAGATCTCTGTTCGTGCAATACCAGGGTCGGATCTGGGCACGGTGAACTTGGACGGCACACCGATGCGGGGACAAATCGGGGACAACGTGGCGTGGAGTTGGTCAGCCGGTGGTTGCCACCAGTTGAAGACTTCGCCAATAGAATCGGCCTCCAGTTGCCTTGAGGAGTCGCCGGTCGGCTCGAAAAAAGTGGCTGTACCCCGGAGGGTTGCTGGCACTGTCGACGCTCTGGTTCTGAACCTGAGAGCACGGGAGCGACCATCTGGTCTCCACACTCTAACCCGGATGCTCCCGGCCAAACCGCTGGCGCCATCGTACGGCGGCACGTCCTCCAGACAGCGCGATGCGAATGGACCTCGACGATTTTTGATCGCGTCTTGGCGATCTCCGCGTCAGCTCTTCGTAGCGGTGTTCGGCAATCGGTTACAACGGAAGATCGTAAGAGGGTGGGCGCTGCCCGGCGATCAGCAGCACGATGGACGAGACGACGAACACAACGTTGGCAAGCCACGGCGCAAACGTCGGCAGGGCGCCCGCGACCCCATAGGATACGCCCGCGTACATCAGCGCGTAATACACCAGAAACATCGCGCATGCGACCAGGAGGTGTGCGACGCGCCGAATACGGCGTCGACTCATCAACGCCAGCGCAAACCCGACAAGGACCACCGTGGCAAAGGAGAGCGCTGCGCGCATGTGCAGATGCACCTCTAAGGTGCGCATGTCGTGCGGCGGCAACAGTGCCATCGGCTCATGGCCTCCGGGCTCGAGGAGGCGTGCGATCTCACGCAGGGTCAATTCATTGACACCTTTTATCGGATGACCGCCAAATGCCGCCACTCGAAATGCCTGGTTCGCGGCAGGAATAACCGACGCGAGCAGCATCAATGATGCCAGCGAACACAGCATCGCCGTTCCCATCAACACGCCGATGACGCGAGCGGACCGCGCGCGAAATCGAAGGGCCGAAACGACGCCGAGCGTGAATCCCGCGGGAATCGCCAGGGGCGCCGCTTGGGGAACCAGGAACAGTACCAGGCGGAAGGGATGCCAGTGTGGGATCGACCATCGCGTCAAGAACGGCAGCGTCAGCAACAGCGTCCCAACCGTGGCGATGGCTGAGGAGAATGCAAACACTCGACGAATTTCCCGACGATCGTCAGCTGGCCAGGTGGACCAGATGATCGTCGACTGCGCGACTCCGTGCATCGCGATCGCCGCCACGAACGCAAAGAACCACCGCATGCGGATCCAGCGGCTGTGCCATCGCCGCCCGCATCGACAGGCCTCTGCGTATTCAAGCTGCAGATCCGCGACGATGGGATCGATCAGTCGCTCCATCGTCGTGGTATCGCACACGCGAGCAGCAAGGGCGTGCAGGCCAGCACCGGGACGAGTCATCGCGCAAATTCTGGCGCCAGATGCCGGGCGACCTCAGACCACACCCTGAGCACGCGCCGGCCGAACGGTGTGGCCTGATACAGACGACGCACGGGGCTTCCGGCACGGTGATCGGACGTAGCGTCCTCTCGCCGCGACGTCACGTACCCTTTTTCCTCCATCCGACCGAGCGTTACGTAGACGGTCCCTCGCTTCAACCGACGCTTTGAGGCGGCGACCAGTTCCAGTCCGTACATTTCGGTCGCGCCAACAAGCAGCTCAAGGATCACGGCTTCTTTTGCGGACAGCGCGGGCACCCGCGTGGCGTCTTGACGCATCACGACAATATCTTACATCATGTAAGATAAATGATCAACGCTGGACAGCTCACCAAGTCGACCAAATAGTCCCGCTGGCCCTTCGGTGGGGTCGAACGTCAATGACATCGACGCTGTGGTTTTCGTATGACGTTTAACTCCAAAGGCCTGCTCGTCACGGCCGCCGCCGCCCTCGCCATGTGGCTTCTTGCGCAGGCTCACACAAGTCTCATGTTTGAGCTGGCGTTTAGGGTCGCGCTGTGGACTGCCGTCTTTGTCCTGTCTGTGGCGGCAATCATCGGAGCGGTTCCGTACCGGCAGCTCCCGCCGCTTGGCGGCCTGCTCGCGCTGGGGCTGTCCTTTACTCGGAATGGACGCTTGGCCGTCAGAGGCGACACC
>JBPYEE010000110.1:0-11091 GCA_051985095.1 Vicinamibacterales bacterium
TCAAGCTCACGCGCGACTAGAGACCCCTCAGAAGTTCACCGTGTAGTTGAGGCGCAGGAACCGCGGGAAATAGATAGATGTCGGTGCGCCCCACGAGCCTCCATGCGCCGTGTTGCCGGCGCTGTATGTGTATGTCGTGTTGTACCCCGTCGGATAGTTCGTGTTCAGCAGATTGTTGATATCGATGCCGATGTCCGATCGCGTGCGGTGGAAGCGCAGCACTTTCGCAAACCGCATGTCGACTTGCGTCCGGCGGTTGTCCGCATATACGCGGTTGACGTTGTCGGTGAGCTGAATCGTCGTTGTCCCGTTGGGCGTCGCCCCGACCGGCAAATGGCCCAGGGCGGCCACGATGACGGAGTTGGGCACGATCCAACTCGCCGACGTGCCGCCACCCGCGACTGTGACGCCGAGCCCCGGCGCGCCGAGCTGCAGGGGCGGCTGCGATCGCACGGTTGTGCTGATGAGCACATCGATCTTCGGCACGATGTAGGTCGCGAGCCCGCGCACCGTTGTCTCGAACGGATCGACGCTGCGGCAGCCACGTGGGTCCGGGCCGGCGGCGACGTTGGTGATCGAATTAACCTGGTTGTACTTCGTCGCGGTCGCACAATCGTCGACCACCGCGCGGCCGGTGCTCGTCCCGAACGAGGTCGACAGCCCTTTGTAGACGCGCGAATTGAGCGAGAAGTCCACGCCATGCCAGTAACTGGTGCGCGCCGGACCGTAGTCGGTTTCCCAGGTCAGATAGGTCTTCGCCGGCGCCGCGGACAACGGCGAGTAGATGGTGATCGGATACCCACCGCCGTTTGGCAGCCGGGGATCGATCGGTGCTGTCAGCGTGTAGGTCTCGTACGCGGTGTTGACGTTGCGATTCAGGTCGTCGGTAACAAGGAATCCGAAGAAACTCCGGCGGATGTAGCTCACATCCGCCGAGATGCGCGGAAGGATTTCATGCTGGGCCGTTGCCGACCATTGGTAGTCGCCTGGACGCACGCCCCAGCCATGGAGCACGGCTGGATTGACGATCGTGGCCGCCCCGACCTGACCGAAGTTGGCCTGGTTGCCCGCCACCGCGGCGCAAATGTCGCCGCCAGTCGCCGTGTTGTCCTGGTAGGCGGGATTGAGGAGATTGCAGTCGACGGTCTTGTTGCCGTTCGTATCCGTCCATTGACGGTTGGTCACCGTGCTGACAACCGTGACGGCCGGATTGTTGGAAATGAAGGGTGGATCGTTGGCGGCATACGCCAAATAGCGGCCCCAGTTGAACTTGAGCGCAGTTTTGCCGGTGCCGCGCACATCCCACGACACGCCGACCCGCGGGCTGATGTCATTGTAGGCATTCACGCCCTGAACTTCCGGAAAGGTGATGGGCGTCGAGTTCGCCCACGACGTGCGCGTGGTGCCATTGCCGTCGACTGGCGAGTAGCTCGACGCGCGGTCGTATCGCAGGGCGCCCTGCACCGTCAGGCGGCCGTAGGTCCACGTGTCCTGGACGAAGGCGCCCTGGAGGTTCGTGACAGTCCGGTGGCCAAAATCCGGCAGCCGGTACGTCACCGCATTCGGCACCCCTTGATTGAATCGGTAGGCGAGCTGCGCTGAGTCGGTCAAAGTCTGATCCAGCTGATCCAGCCGGTTACCCTGGTATCCCACCTTCAGGTTGTGCGCGCCAGTCACGTAGGACGCGGTCACCTGCCAGCCGTCCGTCTTGCCGACGGCCCAGCCCCACTGCTCGACAGCGCGATACGTATAGTTCGGCTGGGGCGCAAACGGCAGGCCGGTGGCCGGATTGATTGCGTTGGACTGCTCGGTGACCGGAATCAGGTTCGTGATGCCGTCGGGCGGGGGGAACCCAAACAACGGGTTGTACCGGAACGCCGCGTAGCCGGCCTCCAAAAGCAGTCTGTTGGTCGCCGGCATCTGCCACGTCGCCTGATTGAGGTAGTACGGCGCGTCGAAATAGCCGCGCGCCGCGGTCGACGTCGCTTCGGGCGACATGTAGGGCACGGCGTTATTGCCCAGTCCGATCCAGTCTGCGCCGCGGTTGTGGCAGCCTTGAGTGGTCGTCTGGAGCGGCGTGCCTTCGCAGCGATGCTGGTACTCCGAGTTGAACGAGAGTCGGCTCTTGCCAATCTGCCCCGTCAGACGGCCGATGATCATCTGCCGGTCCTGGACGAGGCGCGCGTTGATCGGCGAGCCAACCCAGTCCCACCGGGAGGGATCGCCGGCGTTGGCGTTTGCGACGATGCCCTCCATCGCCGTCTGCGTGTCGAGGTTCCGATAGCTCCCGTAGAACCACAGACGATCCCGCATGATCGGGCCGCCGTACGACCCGCTGACGTCGTACGCCTGAAGGATGCCAGGTGTTTGCGTCAGGTTTGGGTTTTGTGCCTTGAGGTCCGGCGTCAAATTGTTGCCGCGCGACCAATTGCCGGCCTCGTTGAGGAACGCGGTGCCGGCGAAAGTGTTACCGCCGGATCGCGGCACCAGGTTCATCACCGGGCCGCCGATGTCGCTCTCGCCGAGTCCGGCGCCGACGGTGACAACCACTTCCTGCGCATTTGGGGTGTCATACACGTACGACGACACGCCACCGCTTCGCGCTGCGGCGATCGTCATGCCGTTGACCGTCATGCGCCCCTCGCCGGCGACCGAGGCGGCATTCACCGCGCTCGAATGCGCGTTGAAAAACGTCATTGTCGGCGACAATGCGGGACCGTTGGTGTCGACGGTCAGCCCCGGCGTGGCATTCAGCAACGCCCCGACCGCACGCGCCACCGGGAGCGTCTGGATGACGTCGCTGTTCATCACGACTTCGCGCTTCGCGTTCTGAACGTCGACCGTCGGCGACACACCGGTCACGGTCACGGTTTCCTCGAGCGCGCCCACACGCATTTCAATTGGAATCGTGAGCGTCTGCGTGCCGGCGAGCTCGATATTCTCGCGCTTGACGGTGGCAAAGCCGGTCAGCGTGAAGGTGAGGACATAGGTCCCCGGCTGCAGATCGACGATGCGGTACTGGCCCGACGCGTCGGTGATCGCCGAACGTGTCTTCTCGATGAGTGCCGCGCTCGAGGCCTCGACCGTGACGCCGGGCAAAATGGCTCCCGACGCGTCGTGAACGGTACCGGTCAACGCGCCTTGCGCAAACAGCTTTGCGGGTAATAGCAGGACGGCCAGGATCACCAACCACTTCGCCGAAGTCCGCATGAGACCTCCTTAGCAAACGATCAGGTCATCGATACGCGTCGGGATTGTGCGCTGATCCGCATCCAGGGAGTGACGAGCAGAGCGCGATTCCGGCGCAGGATACGGGCACGCTACGGCAGTGTCAAGCCTTTAGCTGCACCGATCGGTGCTTGGTATGAAGGGCCCCCGAATGGTTGGAGCGTTTCGACGTCCGCCACTGAGATGAAGAGTCGGCGGACCTTCTTTGTGAACGAGATGGATGCCGTGACGGATGGGCACGCGCCTCTGCGCGCTCAGCAGCCGATCGACCTCGGCGGTGAAGCTGCGGGGTTTGGGTGCTGCACACGAGCCGAAGTCTGGCGGAGTTAGTGGGCCCTGCGACGTTCTTGAGTCGATCTCGGGGGAACGCCGTGGCGGCCCGAGATAGTCGGGGCTGTTGTAAGCAACCCGCACGATCGCCTGCGCATCCTCCCATCTTCAACGGCAGGTCGATCGCGATGCTGGGGGCGCGAGCATCCGAGTCGTGCCAGCCTGAGGGCTGCCGAAAATCAGCAATTTGGCGGGCGGCATCTTCAGGCCAGCTTTCTCCGCCTCACCGCCGTGATCAACGACCGCAAAGAGCGTCACACCCTGCGCCTGCAGTAGATCTTTGAGCCGCTCGACGGTCTCATCGACCGAGGTCCGCTGGCGGCCTGCACAACCTTCTTCCTGGCCCTTGTGGGACTGGCGATGGCGATTTACCTCGTTTCCGTCCGACCGTTCGCAGCGTTCGACGTTTCAACGGACGCGGGAGGCGACATGGCACCGACACCGCCGAAGGGCGTCATCGACCGGCGCCGCCATTATTCGTAACTGCCCTCCGGCCGTCTGTGACGAACGAACGACCGCTCTGAACCGGAATCGGTCCACGGCGATGAATGGAATCTCGACGCGACCGGCATGGCCAGCGGATCCACCGTCGGTTCTGCCGTCAAGCAGATGACGGTGTCGTCAGCATCGGCGGCGGCAATGCGCACTGCGGATATGCGTTTGGCCGCATTACGCCAACCAACACTGGTCACACGACCCATGGCGGTTCATGTGACTGAAGTCGACAGGCACGCGATAGCTTGGGGGGCGTTGACCCTCCCCACTGGCTCTTGTGGCTGCCGTCATTGTTGCGTGTGACAGCACAGGAATGCGCCCATCTGCGTCTGAGAGAATCGTTACGAACGACCAACGGCTGCCGCGCGACGTGACCCGGGCTCACATGGTCCGGGACCCGATCGAAGGCCAGCGGGTAGAACTGTCCGTTCACTGCTAGACTAATGCCGCGGAGGCTGCGATGACTCGACGAGCGATGCTGGCGGTGTGCGCCGCGATACTTACACCCTTATCGATGCCGGCGCGTGCCGGGGCACAAACAGGAGTTCGGCCACAATCCAAACCGAAATCACGCACGGTGACGCTCGCGATCTCCGGCATGATATGAGCGGGCTGCGTCGAGCCAGTGCGGTCCGCACTGCGAGCGGTCAAGGGCGTCTCACGCGCGCGCGTTGATTTGGAGAAGCAGGAAGCGCTCGTCGTCTTCGATCCGAGCAAGGCCTCCGTCGATGACTTGATCAACGCGGTCAAACAGGCGAAAGGACCCAGCGAGTATTCCGCGAAGCTGAAGTCCAAATAGGCTGGGCTTTAGCGTGGGGCCGTCAGCGAGTCGGCCCAGTTGATCACGATGCGCAGCTCCTGCGGGACCGCAGCACTGTCGCCGGCCTGCACAAGAATCAGGTGCTGGCCGTCGGATGCGAGGTCGTAGTTCGCAGCATCCAGCGTACCGCGTTCGAATGTCCCTTCGAAGAGGAGACGGGACTTCACCGTCGACCAATCGCCGGCCGGTGGCTGCGAGACGGTCATCAGCCGGTTGGCGGAACGGTAGACGAGCTCGTGCGTTGCGGCTGACCAAACCGGCTCAGTGCCACCGTCACGCGAGATCTGAGTCATTGCGTGCCGTGGATCATCCACGCGCGAAACGTATACTTCAGGGCGCCCCGATTCGGTGGAAACGAATGCCAGTGTCCTGCCGTCTGGACTGAAGCGGGGCGCCGTTTCGTCGAACGTTGTTGCGATAAACGGAACTGGCGTGCTGTTGCCGTCTTGCGGCAGCAACCAGATGTCGCGCCCGGTCGTCGGCCGGGTTTCAACATAGGCAAGCGTCCGACCGTCCGGCGACCAGGATCCCGCCACCTGCGGGTAGTCGCTCGAGGCCAGGCGTTCCTCGCGAATCGCGTCACCGATCCGGATCCAGAACAAATTTGGCGGCCCATCCTTGTGCCACGTGAAGGTGACGCGGCTGCTGTCGGGTGTCCACACCGGCGCGCTCGCATCGGCATCGAATGTGATCTGGCGCAAGCTGCCTGCTGCGATGTCGTACACCCAGAGGTCATCGCTCGCTCCAGCGATTGTCACAACCACGTGCCGGCCGTCGGGAGCCATGCGTGGCGTCGAATACGCTCGCAGCGGAGCGGCCAAGGGGACCCCCGCTCCCGAGCGGTCGACCTGGATGAGCCGCCGGTCGACCGCTACCGTTCTGGCGGGCACGTAGACGGCGTCGCCGGAATCCGCGATCGCTGCTTGCGCAGCGCCATCTGACGATTGCATCACGTTGTCGAGCACCCGCGTGGGGGTTCCCGAAATCTTCAGCGATTTCGCATCGATCGGCACGGCCATCAGGGCACCGCCATGTGCGTACAACAGGTGCCCGCTTTTCAAATAATGCGGATGCGTGCCGCCCTGCACCAGCAGCGAGCGACGCCCCGAGGACAGGGACTGCGCCACGATTTGCGCATCGTCCCAACTGCCCACGGTGCCGACTGCAAACAGCACTGCATTGCCGTCCGGCAACAGCTCGGGCCATCGATGGCTGAATTCGCCGCCGGGGACGTCGAGCGTTGTTGCGCGGGTTGGCTTCCCCCCTGCTGCCGACACTTCCATGAGCCCTGATCCAGTCGTCGGCGAAAAGATGATGCGGTCGCCCGCCCCCCACGTGCCGCCGAACCCGATCGCGGCGTCGCAGATCTCGATTGCGGTCCCGCCGGACGCCGGCACTTTCTTCAGCTTGCCGTCTGCGAAGAAGGCAATCCAATGGCCGTCAGGAGAGAAGAAAGGACTGATGGCGTCCGACGTGCCGGGCAACGCCACAGGGGTGACGCTGTCCATCGAGCGAGCAAACAACTGCGCGCGTCCGCCGCGGCTGGCTACATAGATGATCTGCGACCCGTCGGGTGAGATTGCCACGGCGGGGAAGTCGAGTCCCGCGAGACGTTGAGCCGACGGCAGCGTCGACACGAATTGTCGGGGTTGCCGTTGAACCGGAGTGGAGCGGGGAGCGGTTCCGAAGAGGTAGCCGCCGACGACGCCGGCCGCGACCAGCGCCGCCGCGCTCGCCAGTCGCCGCGCTGCCGGCCGATTCGGCACTGCGGCCTCTTTTACGTCGCCATTGTCGACACGTGCGGCCGAGGCGTTCAACGCCTCTTCGAGTTCGATGCGCGCATCGCCGATATCACGGAGCCGCCGGTGCGGGTCCTTTTGCAGGCATCGCTCCAACAGCCGCCGGATGGACGCTGGCGTCGTATCGGGCACGAGCCGCCAATCGGGTTCGCGCTCGAGAATGCTGACAATCGCGTCCGACACCGTCTCGCCATGGAATGGGCGCTCGCGGGTGATCATCCGAAACAGCACGCAGCCGAACGACCACACATCTGTCCGCCGATCGATGGCTCGCCCGCGTGCCTGCTCAGGGCTCATGTACCCGACGGTTCCGAGAATCATGCCGCGGCTGGTCGCGTCGGTTGGTGACTGTGAGAGCAGGCTGGCGGACGGATCGGTGTTCAGAATCTTCGCCAACCCGAAGTCCAGGACCTTCACGATCCCGTCGGGCGTGATCTTGATGTTTGCCGGTTTCAAATCGCGATGAATGATCCCCTTCTCGTGTGCCGCTTCGAGTGCGGCAGCGATCTGGGTGGCGATTCTGAGCGCTTGACCAAGGGGGATTGGATCCGACGTCAGCCGCTCGTCGAGCGTTTCACCTGGCACCAGCTCCATGGCGAGGAACAGGACGCCGCTTGATTCGTCCAGCCCATAAATGGCCGCAATGTGCGGGTGGGTCAGCGAGGCGAGAACATGCGCTTCGCGACGAAAGCGGTCAACATGGTCCGGATCATCGGCGAGGCCAGGCCGGACGATCTTGACCGCGACGTCACGATTCAGATTCAGATCACGGGCGCGATAGACAGCACCCATGCCGCCGGCACCAATCACCGAAATGAGTTCGTAGGGACCGAAACGGGTCCCGGGTCCGATGACCATTTACGCCGAAAGTATAAGGGAATTCGTGTATGCTGCTGGGGATGCGCCGGGCGCTGACGGTCGTCCTCGCGACCTCACTTGCCGCGATGTCGGTGTCGGCCGTGCAGGCCACCATCGATCTGAAGGTCGGCGATGCCGCCCCGGCATTTACGCTTCCAGGATCCGACGGCGTCACCTATCGCCTCGCCGATTACAGAGGCAAGCGAGCGGTCGTATTGGCATGGTTCGCGAAGGCGTTCACGGGGGGTTGAACCGCCGAGTGCAAATCGCTCCGGGAGAGCGGTGATCAGATTCGGATCTTCGATGTGGCCTACTTCGCAGTGAGCGTTGATAAACCCGACATCAACCGGCGGTTCGCGCAGGCGCTTGGCGTTGATTTCCCGCTCCTGAGCGATCCGACGAAGCAAGTCGCCAAGGCGTACGGCGTCGTCGATGAAGATCAGCCGTTCGCCGCGCGGTGGACCTTCTACATCGGGGTCGACGGCCGTATCAAATACATCGACAAGCAGGTCAGCCCGGAAAGTCAGGGTCAGACCATCGCTGACAAGTTGGCGCAGCTGGGCGTTCCCAAACGCCGGCGTCCGGTCGGCAACTAACTCGCCGCATTTTTGCGTCCAGACCGAGGGCGATCAGCGTCACGACCATTGTGGCGAACCGTCACCGGTCGGTGTGGGCACCAGGTGACGCGACACCTTGGTGCTCAGTCGAGCCTCGGGTTTACTGCGTCACCTTCGCCGCTAATGTCTCGACCGCTGCGATGTTCTTGAGCAGATCTCGGGGGACGCCGTGGCGGTCCCCGAGATAGTCGGGGCTGTTGTAAGCAACCCGCACGATCGCCTGCGCATCCTCCCACACGAGGATCTTCAGCGGCAGGTCGATCGCGATGCTCGGCGCGGCGAGCATCAGAGGCGTGCCAGCCTGAGGGCTGCCGAAAATCAGCAATTTGGTGGGCGGCATCTTGAGGCCAACTTTTTCCGCCTCACCGCTGTGATCAATGACAGCGAAGAGCGTCACACCCTGCGCCTGCAGCAGATCTTTGAGCCGCTTGACGGTCTCATCGACCGAGTAATGACTGCGCCGGTCGATGATGCCCTTCGGCGGTGCCGGTGCCATATCGCCTCCCGCGTCCATTGAAGGGTCGGATGTTGCGAACTGTCGGATGGAAACGAGATAAATCGCCATCGCCAGTCCCACAAGTGCCAGAAAGAAGGATGTGTAGACGGCCAGCGACCTCGCATGGCGAGTCTCGTCCGGACTGATTATTCGGATCAGTTTCACGTGCCGCCAACCGGCCAACAGATTCACCAGGACGCTCACCGCAATGAGCGCCGTGCCGAACCACCGTGACAGGCCATAGGACGGCACGAGCGTGCGCTGAGACGTCTGGAGCACCTGCAGAAACAGACCAAAACGCGCCACGACGAACCCGAACCCCATCAAGGCCAGACCAGTGCGAATCCACGCCAAAAGCGTTCGCTCAGCGGCGAGATAGTCGCGCAGGTCGTCACCCGGTGTGGGTTCCCTTGAACCGTTCATCGAGATGTCTCCAGCCTTCGCGGTCACAAAGATCACGCCAGACGCAGAACCTCGTTGGCGGCTGCGCAGGAAGGGTCAGCCAACGTGCTCCGAGATCCACATAGGCGAAAGGATCGACCGCTGAGGTGGAACGGCACAGCAACACCCGATGTCCTTGATCCACGGGGCACTGCCGCCTTCAGTGAACCGTCGACGTCCCGGACGGCGGATATTGCTGGAACATCGTCGCGAGCGCGTTGTTGATCTTCCGGGCGTTCTTCGAGGGTGTATCACTGGCGGTGGCCGTCGCGGTCCCTCGCCACACCATCTTTCGCGTGATGGCATCATAGAGATCGACGATGAGAGTGCCTGGCCGATAGGAGGCGACGCTGGCAGTCGAGAAGCGGCCGAATCCCGATGGCCCGAAGCGGTCTGCGATGATCTCCCGCTGTTCGTAGGCGAGCAGGTGCGTTGCGACGTACAGGTTCGGATCACGGTCTGCTCTCGTCATCTTCTTGGTGGCCAGTTCCGCTTCGACCGTCTGGTGGATGCGCTGCTCGTCGAACGCGCTCGGTGCAGGCGTCCCAGCCGTCCACGCGTAGGTCTTGTAGCAGGCAAACGGTGCCGACCGATCGGAGTCGGTGGTTACCTTCTGCGCGGAGGCAACCGTCGTAGTCATGGCGAGGGCGAACCAGGCGGATATCCAACGCTTCATACATCCCTCGTATGTGAACAGGACCCCGAAGATTGTCGATCGCACCTCCACTCACATGGAGTCCACGGGGCGTGCCTTTCAGCCGCGCGCTTTTCAGGCGGTTTGGGTCCTCCGCTCACGGCATCCTGAGGATCGACCGACCGCCACCTGAGACTGCCCCGGAGACGCTTGTCGAGCTCGCCGACCGTCACGATTCGCTGCTGGGACTCCCCCCGCCCGCAGGCCTGCGCGTTCCCTGAGTCGCGTCGCCGCGCTCGTCATCCGAGCGCGGCGCTCGTTACGTGGAGGCCTGGCGGAGTTGCCCTAATTGCATTCGCGGCGGGCCGCGTCGGCATCAGACGCCAGGTCCTGCAGGAGCGTGAAGAAGTCGCCGCTTTGACCGATGAAGAGGCCGTCAGCGGACAGCGCCTGTACAGCTCCCATGGCGGCTCCCTCCGTTTCGGTCGGGCGGATGATCGAAACAATCGGGAATTTCCGATTCAGAAAGATGGTGGGCTCCGGCATGATCAGGTTCGCTTGCAAGGTCTCCGGATCCGATCCCGGAACCAGGTTCGGAAACGAGACGCTTGCACCGGTCGATCCGGGGAATCCCGTGTCGGTGTCGGAAATCGCCGGCGCGTTGCCCGCCTTGTCGTGCCAGGTTTGAAAATGGGACGTTTCGGTCGGTCCAATGCTCAAGAGGATCCGCAGGACTTCACGACTCGTCACGCGTTGCGCCAGTGAAGGGTAGAGGCTGCTGCCGCCCTGCTCGATGAACGCAAAGTGAAACCCTGCCGTATTTGCAATTGCCTGCGTGTGGTTGGAGATGCCGCTGGGTTGGCTGACGTCCGCCACGAGATCCTTGTCGGTTCTTGGGATGGCCGTATGACGATCGACGGCGAGCGTCGGGACTGCCTGCGCGAACACGTCGCCGAAATCCGGATTCATGTTGTCGGTGCGGTAGCGGACCCACCAACTGGTGTCAACCGTGAGCATGGTGAGGTTCGTGAGGCGTCCCGTCTGGGGAACGCCTGTGACCTTGCTCGGCGACAGGTTCGCAAAGTTCTTGTTCAGGTCAATCGTGGTCGCGCCCTTCGACGCGAGGTAAGCGCCCAGGAACGCCGCATGACTGAATTCGTCGTCGGTGTTGTCATCAATGTACTGCGGCATGTCGAGGTCGAGCTGTTGGAGCGCCGAGATGTACAGCGGCGCGAGCCCGGTCGCGAATGGCAGATCGATTTTCGAGAACCCCGGCTGGGTTGTCGCTCCCCCGAGTTCTGCGTATTGCCTCCACAGGTCAGCCTCAATGGTTTCGAGGACGTGGAGAAAGAGCAGGATCGCGGCGTCGCCTT
>JBPYEE010000111.1:0-6675 GCA_051985095.1 Vicinamibacterales bacterium
GCGCGTGTCGATCGCCTGCTTGAGCTCGTTGGCAAGCCGGCCGATCTTCTTCTTCTCGTCGGGGGGCGCCGTGGCGATCGACTGCATCAACGCCGCCACGATGCTGTGCTTGCGGCCGAGGAACCGATCGCGGATCGACTGCGCGTCATGGGCAGACCTCGCGGCGGCGAGCTCGCGCTCGAACGCCGCGACGTGGGCGGCCACCGCATCAGGTGTGGGGAGATCGGCCATCGTCGCGTCGTCGGGACGACCAGCGGCCAACCGACTAGGCGCGAGCGGCGGTTCGGGCCGCCGCCTTGGCCTGGGCGGCAAGTTGCGCGAACGCGGCGGGCGCGGAGATCGCGAGCTCCGACAGGCTCTTGCGGTCCAGCACGACGCCGGCGTTTTTCAGGCCGTTCATCAGCTGCCCGTAGGTGAGCCCGTGCTCGCGCGCCGCCGCGTTGATCCGGATGACCCAGAGACGGCGGAAGTCGCGCTTCTTGCGGCGGCGGCCGACAAAGGCGTATTTCAACGCGGTATCGACCGATTCCTTGGCGGCGCGATACAGCTTGCTCTTGTTGGCGTAGTAGCCCTTCGCGAGCCCAAGCAGTTTCTTCCGCTTGGCGCGCCGGACCGTTCCTCGTTTTACGCGCGGCATCCGTTACTCCTTACGTCTGCAAAAACCGGAGGTGGAGCGGGAAGGCCGAGGGGGCCCGCCGTCGTTCCACCCGTGTTGTCGTCATTTGTACGGCAGCATCCGGGCCAGCTTGGCCGCGTCGGCTTCCGCCACCAGCGTCACGCCCCGCAGCTTCCGCTTCCGCGCGGTCGTCTTGCTGCTCAGGAGGTGCTGTTTGAACGCTTTGCCCCGCAGAAACTTGCCGCGCTTCGTGCGCTTGAAGCGCTTGGCGGCGCCGCGGTGCGTCTTGAGCTTCAGTTTCGGCATTTCTCCATTCCCCTCACGTCGTCGTCGCCTGCCGCACGAGCGGTTTCGCCTTGCCGCCTCCGCTCATCGGCCGGCGGCTCAGGATCGTGTGCATCTGGTTGCCTTCCATCCGCGGCAGCGTTTCGGCAATCGCCACTTCCCGCAGCTCCTCGACGAGCCGTTCGAGAATTCGCCGGCCGATTTCGGGATGGGCCATCTCGCGGCCGCGGAAGAAAATCGTCGCCTTGACCTTGTCGCCTTCCTCGAGGAAGCGCTCGATGTGCTTCTTCTTGAACTGGTAGTCGTGCTCGTCGACCTTCGGGCGAAACTTGATCTCTTTGACCTCGATCACCTTCTGGTGCCGGCGAGCTTCCCGCGCGCGCTTCTGCTCCTGGTACTGATACTTCCCGAAATCCATGATGCGGCAGACGGGCGGATTCGCCGTCGGCGAAATCTCGACGAGGTCGAGTCCCTTCTGCTTGGCGATGGCGAGCGCTTGCGGCGGCGGCATGATGCCGAGCTGAGCGCCGGAGTCGTCGATGACGCGGATTTCGCGCACCCGGATGCGTTCGTTGACCCGCACGCGATCGTCGCGGCGGGGCCCACTAGTAAAGGCGATAAGTCCTCCTACGCTGTAACGGTTGCCTGACCTTTGCTCCGAATTTCTTCACGCGCGGCCGCGAGAAAGGCGTCGATCGTGCGGGCCCCTTTGTCGCCGCCCGACCGTTCGCGGACCGACACGGTCCCCTCCGCCGCTTCGCGGTCGCCCACGACGAGCATGTACGGGATCTTCTGCAGCTGGGCCTCTCGAATCTTATAACCGATCTTTTCCTGTCGATCGTCGAGTTCCACGCGCAGGCCCGCCGCGGTGAGCTGCTCGCGCACGCGCGCCCCATAGGCCAGATGCCGGTCGGCGATCGGCAGCACGACCGCCTGCACCGGGGCGAGCCAGAGCGGAAATGCCCCGGCATAGTGCTCGATCAGCAGCGCGATGAACCGCTCGAAGCTGCCGACGATCGCCCGGTGCACCACGACGGGACGGTGCTCCGCGTTGTCGGCGCCGATGTACTTCAGATCGAAGTTCTCCGGCTGCTGGTAATCGAGCTGGATCGTGGCGCACTGCCATTTGCGGCCGATCGCATCGGTCACGTCGAAATCGATCTTGGGGCCGTAGAACGCGCCGTCGCCCTCATTGATCGTGAAGGCGAGGCCGGTGCGCTGCATCGCCGCCTTGAGCTGCGCTTCGGCATGCCGCCACGTGGCTTCCTCGCCCATGTGCTCCTCCGGCATCGTCGACAGCTTGGCGGAGGAGGGCAACCCGAAGTCGCCGTACACACGCTGCACGAGCCGGATCAGGCGTTCGACCTCATCGCCGATCTGCTCCGGCGTAATGAAGCAGTGCGCATCGTCCTGGGAGAACTGCCGCACCCGCGTGAGACCCGACAGAACGCCCGACGCTTCGTTGCGATGCAGCGGCGTCTGCTCGTGGAACCGAATCGGCAGCTCGCGGTAGCTGTGCACTTCGGTGGCGTAGAGCAGAAAGTGCCCCGGGCAGTTCATCGGCTTCACGCTCAGGGTCTCGCCCTCGGAATCGACCAGAAACATGTTCTGCTTGTAGTGCGCCCAGTGTCCCGAGCGCTCCCACAGCGCCTTGTTGTAGATCAGCGGCGTCTTCACCTCGACGTACCCGGCCGGGAACAACATGTCGCGCATGTAGTTGGCGAGCGTGTTGTAGAGCGTCGTGCCCTTGGCCATCCAGAACGCCGCGCCCGGCGACCATGGGTGGAACGTGAAGAGCCCGAGGTCGCGACCGAGCTTGCGATGGTCGCGCTTCTTCGCCTCCTCAATCTGCGTGAGGTGGGCTTTCAGCTCCTTGTCGGACACGAATGCGGTGCCGTAGATCCGCTGCATCGGCGCGTTGTGCGCGTCGCCCTTCCAGTAGGCGTTCGACGTCGTCAGCAGCTTGAACGCCTTCAGCTTGCTCGTCGACGGCACGTGCGGGCCGACGCAGAAGTCGATGAACGTCTCCGGATCCTTGATCGTGTAGCAGGAGACATCCTTCTGGCCCTCGGTCTTCTCGTCGATCAGCTGGACCTTCAGCGGCTCGCCGCGCGTCGCGAAGAAGGCTTTGGCCTTGTCGCGATCCCACATCTGGCGCTCGTAGGGCAGGTCCTGCGCCGCCAGCTCCTTCATCTTCTGTTCGATGCGCGCGAGATCCTCGGGGACAAACGGGCGATCGACGACGAAGTCGTAGAAGAACCCCTCGTCGGTGGCCGGCCCGATGCCACACTGGGCGCCGGGAAACAGATTCGTGACGGCGGCAGCCATCAGATGCGCCGTGCTGTGCCGCAGCAGGGCCAACGCCTCGGGACTCTTGTCGGTGACGATGCGGACCGCCGCGTCGGTCTGGATCGGATACGAGAGATCGACCAGCCGGCCATCGACGAGCGCCGCGAGGGCCGCTTTGGCGAGATTCGGCGAGATCTCTTCCGCGATGTCGCGCGCGCGTGTGCCGGCCGGGACGCTGCGACTCGACCCGTCAGGAAGCGTGACGTGAACGTGAGGCACGAAAGCTATCAGCTATGTGGTAGGCACGGGTGGACTCGAACCACCGACCTCCTGCGTGTCAAGCAGGCGCTCTAACCTCTGAGCTACGCGCCTACATCGGTGATTTCTGGCGACAAGACGAACGGACAGTATACTACGCCGCTTTCTTGTCACTGAATCGCTCGAGCGCCTTGTCGAGGATGGGATCGCCGGCAGGCGGCGGCGCACCGAATTCGGTGACATCAGGTTCGTCGACGGCGACGGTCGGTTCGAGTCCCTTTTCGTGGAGCGCGGCGCCCGCAGGCGTCAGGTAGCGGATCGTGGACAGCCACAAACCGCTGCCGTCCGGCAGTTTGAACAGCTTCTGCTGCGCCGCGCGGCCGATCGTCCGCTCCCCGATCAACTCGGCGCGCTTGTTGCCGAGAAGCGCCGAGGCAAAGAGCTCCGCTGCGCCCGACGTGCCGGTGTCGAGGAGCACCGCGGCGGGCAGGGTAATGGCGCCGTCGCCGGCCGCCGTCGCAATCGGTTCACGCGCGCCGTTCCGGCCTTCCCGCATGGCGAGCGTGCCGCTGCTGACGAACAGCCGGGCGATTGCCAGGCCGTCGTCCGGCGACCCGGTCGACACACGGCGGACGTCCACGATGAGCCTGGTCGCCCCGTTCTTGACCAGGTCGGCAACATGCGATTTGACCTGCGCGGCCGTGCCCGATCCGATCGCGGCAATCCGCACATAGCCGATCCCCGGTGCCGCCAGGCGACTGGTCACCTGGGTGGCCGGCTCGGTTTCGCGGGTCAGTTCGATGACGTGCGGGTCGGCTGCGCTGCCGCGAATCACCGTCAGCTTCACTTTCGACCCTGGCGCGCCGCGCAGCGCGCGCAGTCCTTCCCACACCGACATCTCGCGGGTGGGCGGGTTGTCGATCATGCGGATGTAGTCGCCGGTGCGCAGGCCCGCCTTCGCCGCGGGTGAGTTGTCGCGCGCGGCGATGACCCGCAGGTAGTACTGGCGCGTCAGCTCGAGGCCGACGGTGCCCGCCGGCAACGCCGCGCCGCTCTCGAGCTGCTTCACTTCGGCCGGCGACAGATAGGCGCTGTCCGGATCCAGGTTGTCGGCGAGGCCCTTCATCGCGCCGACCATCACCTTATCCATGTTGACTTGTTCGACGTAGCTGCTCGAGATCATGTCAACCACGTCGCCGAAGATTTTCAGCTGCGGGAAGGTCTCCTCGCGCGCCATTACCTTGCCGAGGAATCCGCCGACGATCGCAAAGGCGATCACCGGAGCCGAAATGGACATGACAATCAAGCGCGTTCGGGAGCTCATAACACCTCAGGGTTCCCTAGTTTCTATCTCGTCCTAAGCCATTGTAACGGGTCGACGGCCCGGCCGTCGACGCGCAACTCGAAGTACACCCCGGGGACGCCCGTCGGGGTCGCGCCGGCGGACCCGACCGGCTGACCTCGGTCGATTCGGGCCCCCTTGCCCACGGCCAGGTCCAGCAAATCGCCATACAAACTGAAGGTCTGCGATCCATGATCCAGGATGACGAGATTGCCGAAACCGGCGAAGGATCCCGCAAACGCGACCGTTCCCTCGTGAATCGCGTGCGCGGCGGCGCCCTCGGCCGTGTCGATTTCCACCCCGTTGGCGCGGGGACCCTCGCCGAATCGGCCCCGCACCGCGCCAGCGACCGGCCAGTCCAGATCGCCTTTGAACGGTTTGAGCGGCAGCGGCACCTCGGCCGTGGCGGCGGTCGCATCGCGCAGCACCGTCTGCAGCCGCTGTTGCGCCGCCTGCAGCTCGCCGGCCAGCTGCGCGTTCAGGTCCCGCTTCCGATCGATGTCGCGGATCAAGTCGTTGCGCGCCTGCGCGGCGCGCTGCAGCGCCGCCGCGGCTGTCGCCGCCGTCGCGCGCAGCGCCGTCACCTGGCGCTCCCGCTCTTCGAGCGTCGCGCGCACAGCCCGAAGATCGGCGAGCGTCTTCTGGTGCGCCGCGATCCGGTCGCGATCCAGCTGCGCCAGCGCGGCAACCGTGCGCGTGGCTTCGCCGATACGCCGCAGATCCGGCGCCGAGAGCATCAGCTTCAGGTACCGGGCCTGGCCCAGCTTGTAGATTTCGACGAGGCGCGCCCGTAACTCGGGACGAGCCGTCGCCTCGGACTGCTGGAGCGCCGCCGCGCGGGCGCGCACGGCGCTCAGGTCGGCCGCCACCGCCGCGGCGTCCGCATCGATCTGGTTGAGCTCCTCCGCCTTGAGCTGTCGTTCGAGCTCGAGCTTCCGGAGGTCGCCCAGGATCGTCGTTTCCTGCGCGGCGAGGCGATCGGCTTCGCGCTGGAGCGTCTGCAGGCGGTCGCTCGCGCGCCGCGCGAGCGCCTCCGTGCGTCCGCGATCGATTGGCTGCGCAGAAACGGCGACGCCCAGGATAGCGACCCATCCGCCCGCGGCGGCCCACCCGGCGCGCCGCGTCGGCCCGGCGCAGGCGGCCCCTCTATCAGAAGAGCGGCTTGCCATCGATATCTGAAGGTATCGGCACCCCGAAGTATTTGAACACCGTCGGCGCCACGTCCATGATGCTCGGCTCCGCGGCGTCGATCTTGCGGCTGGAGATGAGGACGCCGGACGTTTGTTTGTAATCGAACGATCCATGGTCACCGGACCACTTCTTCATGTTCGGATACACGATCCCGGGCGGCGAACCGCCGAGCGTCGACTGCCACGACACGCGATAGCCCTCGGCGAGACCAACCTGAATCTCCGCCGCGTTGACCGTGTACGGCCCCGAGTAGATGTCATCGCGCTTGTAGACCGCATCGACGATCCGCTGATGGGTGGCCGGATCGACCATCGTCAACAGGCGCGCCGCCAGATCATCGGTCACCTGCTTCGCCTCGGCGCCGCTCGCCACGATGCCGTGGCCCTCGCGCCCTTTCAGATTGAGGTAGATCTGTCCGAGGCCCATGGCGTACGCGCGCGTCCGCGACCAGTCCACGTTCTCCCAGAAGGTGCCGCCGCCGAAGAGATCCTGCAGCTTCTTTTCGCCCGGCTGCTGTCCCTGAAGCGCCATGAACCCTTCCTGCACCAGCCATGTGTTCAGGTTCACCGACTGGCGGAACGAGTGGAAGCCGTGGTCCGACACGATGATGATCGGCGTGGCGGGATCGATTCTCGACATCACCTCGCCCACGAACTCGTCGCAGCGGCGGTACACGCGCTCGATCGAGTCGCCG
>JBPYEE010000112.1:0-5317 GCA_051985095.1 Vicinamibacterales bacterium
TTTCATCTGCTCGGCCTCTCGAGCAGGCCCAGACTCCCCTCGGACCCGATCTGTGCGCCGATCCCACCAGAGACGTCGTATAAGATGTGATATCCTATAGAGTGTGCGCAGGATCGTCCTCGATACGTCCGTGGTCGTGGCGGCACTGCGCAGCCGCAGCGGCGCAAGCAATGCCGTGTTGGAATACGTCGCACGCGGCAAGCTGAACCCGCAGGTGAGCACGGCCCTGTTCCTCGAGTACGAGGAGGTCCTGACGCGTCCTGAGCATCGACTCGCGACAGGCATGACGGAAGAGGACGTCGCACGTTTCCTGGCGGCGCTCGCGAGTGCCGCCGAGGCTGTCGAGGTGAACTTCCGGTGGCGGCCTCAGCTGAAAGACCCGAAAGACGAGCTGGTTCTGGAGGCGGCGGTGAACGGGCAAGCGGAGGCTCTGGTGACGCATAACGTCGATGACTTCGAATTTGGGGCTCGACTCTTCGGCCTGCGGGTGTTGCTGCCACGCGACTTACTCAAGGAGTTGAAACGATGAGCCGGAGCACGTATCCGTTGAAGCTGCCCACGTCGGTAAAGACGGCGGCGGCGCGGTTGGCTAAGGCCGATGGCGTCTCGCTTAATCAGTTCATCGCCGCCGCTGTTGCTGAAAAGGTCGGGGTTCTGGAAACTGCGGATGAATTCCTGCGGCGGCGTGCCGGGAGCGCGAGGCCTCGAGATCTGTTGAAGTTCCTGCGGAAGGCGGCGAGCGAACGGCCAGGCGAGACCGATCGGCGCTGACCGACGCATGAACCGCGTCGACATCGTCGTGACGTGCCAGAAGTTTGCGTCGATCGGCGTGCGCGGTGACCTCGTGTTTCCTGAGCTTGCTGGCGCGATGGCCCAGGGCGGCGATTCAAATTGAGGAAGTCACCCAGTTGCGAAACTCATCCCAGACGGCCCGCCTCAAAAGTTCGCCCCTGTTTTCAACAAGTTGCGGAACAAGGGTGATTTCACTATCGAACTCGCGCGTTAGAGAACATGTGCGCGGTGAGCGCGCCGAAGGTCTACGTGCGAAACGGAGGCGGAACGTCAGGCGACGCGACCACGCCCCGGCTTCAGGACAAAGCGCAGCTGCACACCGAGTCGCGCGAGCATATCGATCAGGCTGTCCGTGCTGAACAGATCGATCCGTCCCCGAAGCAAGTCGCTGACACGCGGTTGCGTCACACGCAGCAGCTTGGCTGCCTTAGCCTGCGTCAGCCCGCGTGAGGCGAGTGCCTCCTGAAGCTGAATTAACAGGTCGGCACGCACGAGGAGGTGCTCTGATTCTTCCGCGGAGAATCCAAGATCACGAAAGACGTTCCCCGTCGACGCCGTGATCTTCAAATTATCTTTTCTTGCTTTTGGCATCTTCCGCTCGCTTCTTCACCAAGCCACGGTAGCGATCCCGCGCCAAATCGATGTCATGCCCCGACGTCTCCCGCGCTTTCTTCTCGAAGGCGTGGATCACGTAGACGGCTTCCTCGAATACCGCCAGGTAGAACACCCGATGCGCCAACTCTGTCTGAATCCGGATCTCGCGCACGCCCGGGCCGACGCTCGCCATCGGCTTTCAGTCGTCGGGATCGAGGCCCTGCTGGACCTTGCGCAACTGGAACCCGCTACGCTTCCGCGCATCGGCGGAAACGACCAATGTCGCGTCACGCGCTGCCGAGCCACGCAATCGGCTTGTCCGGCACGCTTTACTGCATTATACAAGTTTTTGTATATACGGGTCGATGCGCCGGTGGTCCCGTTTCGAGCAACGTGCGGCAGTTGTTTGGCCGCATTACGGCTTGCGATGTTCCAGCCCCAGCCGCAACCAGTGGCGAAACTCATCCCAGATGGCCCGCCACAGAAATGGCGTGCGTTTTCAACCGCTTGCGGCACAGGGCGATTTCACTATCGAACTCCCTCGCGGTTCGAGAACGATTGGCGCCGCTGGCATGGGTGCGTCCACGAACAGACGCCGCCATCCGCGGGTGCAGGTTCCCGCGTGCGGCGAGGCGTGATGGCGGACGGCCTGCGTGCTAAACCGAGGCGCAGACGTCGGGCACGACCACGGGCCGGCCTCAGGATAAGTAGCTGCACACCGAGGCGCGCGAGCACATATTCAGGATTCGATATGCCTGACGTTCATTCGCAGCACCGCCGCCACGCTGGTCTGTCTGAGATCGGCACTCACGAAGGTGAGCGCTGCTGAACTTCCGCGAACGGCAAACAGCCGCGCTGAGGCGATGTGAATGGCGTCGAGCGCCCGCAATGGATGCGCGGCGCTGAGGGATTCTGCCGCGACGAGCACCTCTCGCGAGACGTCGACGACCGTCCAAAATGCTCGGTCGGCAGTGAACCGTTTCAGAATTGCTGCAACATCCGCCTGGTCGAGACTGCCCTCCGTCAACCGTCGTCGCAACGCGCTGCGGATCTCGACCGGCAAGACTGCCGAGACAACGCACCTCTTCTTGCGCAGGAGTTGCAGCACCTCGCGACGACCGGGTTCGTTGACATACCGCCTGATGAGAGCGCTCGTATCGAAATACGCGTACTCCGTTGGCGACGAGTAGGCCATCGATGACTACTCGCGATCGTCGCGATCTTCGATGATGGTCCGGGAGAGTGGCTTACCTTTGATTCGGAGCGGCGCGAAGCGGGGCAAGGGGCCGCTCCGCGAGGGCAGCGTGATCAGGCCCTCGTCGGCCATGCGCTTAAGCGCGGTCTCTTCATCTTGCTCCTCTTTGATCGGTTTGATCACCGCGACGGGCCGCCCGCGCTCCGTCAGGATGACGTCCTGACCGGTGCGAACAGCCTTGATGGCTTTCGAGAAGTGCTGGTTGGCTTCACGCAGTCCGAGCTTCATGTAGTGATGTTACTACATTTCACCGTTCGGCTGGCAGGAAGAACTGGAGTACTGAGTCGACGCGATCCGTGTACCTGAAATGTACCTGCAACATGGCTTTCGAGCGGATCGAGCGGTTCGGACGGATGGAAATCCCTAAATGGTTGACACGAGAAACCCTGTCAACTCCGAATCCCACTCTCTCCGCCAGCCTTCGCTTGCCTGCAACCGGCGCGAGCTTCGGCTTGGCCAGCCTCGGGCTGGAAATTGACGCCGGCTCCTTCTCTCGCAGTAAGGGCAGGATGTGTTACTTGAAGTTGGTTCTAAACGCGCTTTCGCGGGATTTGGTGTTCGAGGGCGTGAAGGTCCACGGCGCGCTTGTCACGGCTTCCGGGACACTTTCGCGATCTCGTTGCTCGAAGCCGGCATGTCGATTGAGAACGGTCGGTTCTCCTCGGCCATTCGTCGGAGCGAATCCGAATCTAGGAACCGCGACACGTTGCTAGAGACGATCCAGGGTCCGCACTGCCAATCGCTGCCGGCGTCGTGCATACAACGCTGATGGCACCGCACGCTTTGCCGCGCGTTCGAGGGCGGGGGCGGCATATTTCAATTCCACCTTGGCTTCGGCGTTGTCCATGTCGCTCAGGGCCAGGACCGTGTACCAGAAAGGGAACCTCCGCCATCCCTGCTCGCCGTTGCGCACCGATCCGAGATGCAATGCGCCACTGCGCAATCGCTCTTCGCGGCGATCGAGGCCGCCAGCAAGCAGATTCCGCCACAACCCAACGCTGCACTTGCCGCAACAGTAAAGACCGGGATTGCGGTTGCGAGGATCTTCGGCAGCGCGCGCGAGACGCCGCATCAAGCCATCGTCCGCCGCCTGGAGCGCGCCGGCGACGGCCCGGTCCCGCACATGCAGCAGCCTTAGTGCGCGTGAGGCCTCCTCGCCAAGGATGTGACGTGCGGATGCCGACTCGATGCGTTCGCCTGTAAACAGAACAATCCCGTTCGAGCGCTCAGAGGGGAACCCCGCGAAGGTTCCTCCGTAGGCCCCGGGTAGACCCTGACGCCCTGCAATCCACCGCGCCACTTGCAAACGTTCAGTCGCCGAGAGGATGCGGCCGTCGAACAGCGCTGCGTTGATTGCATCAATCGTTCGCGACAGGCTCGTCCGCTTAATCATCATCGCCCACTCCTGCATTAACGACCTGTGAGCATTATCTCTGCAGTTCAATTAAGCGTGCTACGACACAAACCCTAATGGCGCATAGGGCGACTATCGGACGAAGACGTCGTTCGTCTGAACGGCGCCCTGTTGGTGTTCTTGGGCTGGCCGTTCCGGCAACCCGGTGAGCGATGCAGAGAGCTCGCCGAGCTGCGAAACTCGTCCCAGATACCCCGCCAGAATCTAACCGATTCGTGCTCAATCGTTTCCAGCACTGGGCGATTTCGGCATTAGAACCTCGAGGGTTGCCTGACTCACAGTCGCATCTGCTCTGCCGTCAGCGCCGCTCCGTGGTCGTTGTGCACTGCGCAGCCGCAGCGGCGCCAGCAACGCCGATTGGAATGCATCGCACGTGGCAAGCTGCGCCCGCTGGTGAGCACGGCTCTGTTCCTCGAGTACGAGGAGGTCCTGCTGGGTGCTGAACATCGACTCGCGACGCCATGACCGTCGAGGACGTCGCAGGTTTCCTTGCGGCGCTGGCGAGTGCCGCCGAGGCCGTCGAGGTGAACTTCCGGTGGTGCCCCCGGCTCAAAGACCCGAAGGACGAGCTGGTTCAGAGGCGACTGTGAACGGGCAAGCCGCGCCTCTGGTGACGCATAACATCGATGACTTCGAACCTGGGGCTCGACTCTTCGGCCTGCGGGATTGCTGCCACGGGCACTACTCAAGGAGTTGAAACGATGAGTCGGAGCACGTATCCGTTGAAGCTGCCCACTTCGGTCAAGACGGCGGCGCGCGGTTGGCCAAGGCCGATGGCGTCTCGCTGAATCAGTTCATCGCCGTGGCTGTCGCCGAAAAGGTCGGGCTCCTGGAACCCGCGGATGAATTCCTGCGGCGGCGCGATGGGAGCGCGAAACCTCAAGATCTGCTGAGTACGTCCGAAAGACGGGGAGGGAATGACGAGGCGAGACCGATCGACGCTGACCGCTGTACAGAACCGCGGACATCGGCGTGACGTGCCGGACGTTCGCAGCGGCGGGCATGTCCGCGTGTTTCCGGGCGTCGCCGTGCCCGACGTCCAAGGCGGGCGATTCAGAGTGACGAAGTCGCCCAGTTGCGAAACTCATCCCAGATGACCCGCCAGTTTAGAATCAATCACTTGGCAAGATTGCACAGACGTGACGTGCATGACGTGCAATCGTTGCTGCGCTCTCCGGCTCATGCCCCTCTACCTGTACTGCCGTCACCGCTTATGTGTGCACCTGTCGGATCTGGTACCGTGACGCGATGTGTCAGCCTCG
>JBPYEE010000113.1:0-2589 GCA_051985095.1 Vicinamibacterales bacterium
GACCTCTCCCGTGACAATCGCCACCACTGACAGCTACGCCGTCATTGTCGCGCGCCGCATCGGTGCCGAGCGCGTCACGCTAGCCACGCACTGGCTTGCGCGCTTGAAGGAGCTCCTGACGGTCCAAGCCGACGATGTCTTTCCGTCGGATCAACTCCTGGACCACATCCCGTCACTCGTCGACGAGATTGCGACCTACCTGCGCGCGCCTGAGGCAGAGGAGATCGCTGCCAACGCCGCTGTGATCGAGAAGGCGCGGTCGCTGGGCTGTCTGCGGCACGAACAGCACGCGTCCGTCCACCAATTGCTGCGCGAGTACGAGATTCTGCAGGAGATTCTCGAGGCGTTCGTCGTTGAAGAGACCCAGCGCCTGGGGCTCCAGCCTTCGTCAGCGGAATGTTTCGAGGTGTTGAGACGGCTCACACGGTCGGCACACACGCTGATGCAAACGACCGTAGAGACATTCATCAGCGAATACACGGCCGCGATTCAGGAGCGGAACGAACGGATCAAGAGTTTCAATCTCATGGCCAGTCATGAACTTCGGTCACCGATTGGCACGCTTCTGTTCGCAGCGGCTGCGCTCGAGCGAGACGGCGTGCGTTCAGACCCACAGCTCCTCGATAAGGTGACCGCCACCATTCGCACCAACGCTGAACGTCTATCCTGGCTGATCAAGAACTTGCAGCGGCTCGCGCGGCTGGAAGAGCCGCTGGATGTGCCGAGTCAACAACGCTTCGACGTCGTCACGCTCGCAACGGAAGTCTCGCGTCAGTTGTATGACATGGCGACGGCACGCGACGTGATGATTCGCGTGGTGCGGCCCGAATTACCCGAACTCTCCGGAGACTCTTCCCGCCTGGAGCTGGTGCTGCTCAACCTCGTGTCGAACGCGATCAAGTACAGCGACCCTCGCAAGAGCGAACGCTTCGTCGAAATCACTCCGGCCCTCGACGACGGCAATCGAAGCTGCACGATCGTCGTGCGCGACAACGGTCTGGGAATTGCCGACGGCGATCACGACGCCATTTTCGATCGTTTCTTCCGAGCGCACTCACACTTGGATCGTGAGCTCGGAGTCGCCGGCATGGGCCTCGGGCTTGCGATCGTCGCGGATTGCATGAAGGCGCTCGGCGGGTCCATCCGCTGCGAGTCGACCGTCGGCGAGGGCACTGCATTCTACGTGAGTGTGCCGCTTGAGGCCGCATCGTCCAACACGACGGCCGGCTAGTCACTGAATGTAGCCGCGAACGATTCGCCGCCGCACAAAACCGGGGTTTTGCCGATATTCGAGGGCGGCGTGGAAGCTCGCGGAGTTATTGACTCCATTGGCGGGCCCGGCAGGACTCAAACCTGCGACCTCCTGGTTCGTAGGCATGTCGGTTGTCTGTCCTGTTGGTTCTTCGTTCGTTTCGCTCTGGTGCTTAGCCGGTTTGGCCGGGTATTCGGCGCGAAATTGTTCACAGGTTGTTCGCGGCAACTATTTGACGATGAAGCATCGCCTCGCTGCGCAAAACGGTGGCGTCAGGTTGATTCCCTTGCCTCACAACGGCGCGTCCGAATAAGTGCACCCCACAGGGCAGGGTATTCTACGTGGACCGGATCAAAACGCGGTACAGCGTTGTCGGAACCGCTCCCCTCAGCGACCGGCTGCATGATTTCGTACTGACCGAGATGCGTGCCTTCCGCGAGCGCCATCGTCAGTGGAGCGCCGCGAACTCGGCGCGTGCCTGCTGCGGCAACGTAAGCTCGCCATCGGCGGTCTTCCAGAGCGCGAGCAGATCCTGATAAGCCGCTTTCGCCTTACTCACTTCCCCGGCCATCGTCCACGCGCGTGCGAGCTGCAGCCGCGTGAGCGCGCCGAGCGGATCTTCGAGCACGACGCCAGGATGATCCAGAATTTTTTGGAATTCCGCAGCCGCGTCGCCGCCCTGACGCAGCGCAAGATAGGCGAGTCCGCGAAAATAGGTCGGATACATCGCGCCGAAGGAGCCGCCGCCAACACCGTAGAAGCTGATCCCGGGCTCACCGAACTCGTATGTGGCCGCCGGCCGAAGCAGCTCGATGGCTCGCGACGGCTCATTGCCGTTCACCGCGAACAACGCGCGCAACGTCGGCAGGTACGAGAACTGGACGGATGTGTCCTCGGGGAACCGGCGGTCAAGATCGTCAGCGATCGCCTGCGCACGCACGCGATCGCCGGCAATCGCGAGCGCCAGTGCCGCCGCGTACGCAACGTGACGTCCTTTCGCAATCTCCAGGACGTGCATCGCGCTCTGTTTTGCGGCGGCCGCGTTGCCGAACCATGCCTCACACACGGCGGCGCCGCTTTCCCAAACGGCCGCTCGCTCGCGTTGACCGGCCGCAGAGGCGAGCTCGATGGCATGTCGTGCCGACTGCCTCGCGGCCTCGAGCCGGCCCGCGCGCGCGAGAGTCAGCGCCTGGAGGTGGGACACCCAATCTTCGAGCTCCGGCTTGCCTTTCGCGAGCGCCGCCTGCCGTTCCATCCCGGCGGCGTCGCCTTTCAAGAATGCGATGTGGTAGGCGTCCGTTACGCCGTCTGGAATGTCCGCGCGTGTGACCGCTTGC
>JBPYEE010000114.1:0-4673 GCA_051985095.1 Vicinamibacterales bacterium
CTGGTGCTGCCCGAGCGCCACTCGATCGCGACGCTCATGGCCAGGCTCGATCGCGGCCGCTTCGCTAGACCGTTGCCGGAATGGCGGCGCCTTTTCGAGACGTATTTCGAGCCGGCGGTCATCGAGCCGTACATGTTCGGTGGGAGGCTATGGTCGATGATTTATTTCCAGGGTCGACTCAGATGACGCGTCTGTCGGTCGGCATTCCGATCCACAACGAGCAGGAGGTGCTGCCGGAGCTCGTGCGGCGGCTGCAGGCCGTGCTCGATACCATCCCGGGCGGACCGCACGAGATGGTCTTCGTCGATGACGGCAGCACCGATGACTCGCGCCGGATCTTAACGCAGGCGGCGCAGCAGGACTGTCGCATCCGGGTGATTGCGCTGTCGCGCAATTTCGGACACCAGCCGGCGCTGGGCGCGGCGATGGATTTCGCCAGAGGCGACGCGCTCGTGCTGATGGACGGCGACCTTCAGGACGAGCCTGAACTGATCCCCGAGCTCCTGCGCCATTACGAGGCGGGCGCCGACGTCGTTTACGCGCGGCGCGCGTCCCGCAGCGAAGGATTGTTCCGGCGGATCGCCTACAAGGCGTACTACCGACTCGTGACATCGGTCGCCGAGGTGCCGATGCCGCTCGACAGCGGGGACTTCTCGCTGATGGGCGCGCGCGTGCTGACCGCGGTGCGGCGCCTGCCCGAGCGACAGCGCTACCTTCGAGGACTGCGCGCCTGGGTCGGGTTTCGGCAGGTAGGAGTCGACGTGGCGCGGCGATCGCGGGCCGGCGGGAAGCCGAAATACACGACGTGGCGACTTGTCGAGCTGGCGCTGAACGGCATCTGTTCGTTCTCCATCGTGCCGCTTCGTGCGGCGACTTTGACCGGGGCGGCGACGATCGTGCTGACCGTCGCATTCGCGCTCTACGCGGTGTACATGCGCCTAGTCGTCGGCACGGGGCCAACGGGCTTCACGGCATCATTGATCGTGATGACGCTGCTGTCGGGCGTCGAGCTGTTGTTCCTCGGTGTGATCGGCGAGTACCTCGGCCGGATCTACGCCGAGACGAAGGGCCGGCCGACGTACCTCGTCGCCGACGTCGTGGGCGACGACTGATGGACGCGCAGTACGCGTCCGCGTATCCCGATCTGTACGCGAGCCACTGGTGGTGGCGCGTGCGCGAGCGGATCCTGTTGAAAAAGATCGGAACCCTGCTTCGCGGCGTTCCCGATGCACGGATTCTCGACGTGGGGTGCGGCGCCGCACTGTTCTTCGACGCGCTGGAGCCGTTCGGCCGCGTGGAGGGCGTCGAATCCGATTCCGTGGCAGTGGGGCGTAGCGGCCGTTGGCGCGATCGCATCGTTGTCGGCGACCTCGACGAGCGTTTTGCCGTCGCCGCGCCTTACGACCTGGTCCTGATGCTCGACATGCTCGAGCATGTCGCCGGACCCGAGCAGGTGCTCAGACGGGCCGGCCGTCTGTTGCGACCAGGCGGCCGCATCCTGATTACCGTCCCCGCGTTCACCTGGCTGTGGACCTCGCACGACGAAATGAACCGTCACGTCACTCGCTGTTCAGCTGCAGAGCTCCGCCGCGTGGTGGGAGCGTCGGGGCTCGTGACGCTCGAATCGAGCTACTTGTTTCAGTCGCTCGTTGTCCCGAAGCTGCTGGTCAGGGCCGGCGAGGCACTGCGCCCTGGGCCGCCAAGGGTGCCGCGGATTCCGCCGCCGCCAGTCAACGCAGCCGTCCAGGCATGGTTTCGCTTCGAGCACGCCGTCCTCGGCTGGCTTCCATTTGGCGGGTCGACACTCGCAGTAGTGGGACGTGAAGGCGTTGCGGGAACGGTGGTGCGGCGGGGGGCGGCATCGTCGCCCGCCGCCCTCGAACCCCCGACACGGATGGGGTCGGAACGGCATCGACAACCGATTAGAAGTCCGCGAGCGAGCCTGCCAGTTTAGAATCAGTCGGCAGCGTTAGCTGTTTACGTTTTGGGGGGCTGACGCGGGCTGCGCGTATCAATCCCATCCTGCGAGGTTGGGTGCAGTACTTTGCGTTCGGCCACTCAAGCCGTTGCTTCTCCTACATCCGAGACTGGGTAGACAAGAAGATTCGGCACCATCTGGCACGGGCAAGCCAGCGTCACGGCTTCGAGTGGAGGCGGTGGAGCAGCGCGTGGTTGTATGGCGGCCTCGGACTGTTCAACGACTACCGGGTCGCCTACTAGTCCCGCAAGGCAGTCGCCTTCCGGCCCTGGACGGCTCCATAACGCTTGGCGCGAACCGGTGCAGGAGCGCGTAGTGCGGCAAATCCGCATGCTGCGTGCGATGTGGCGGGCACTGGAAACGGAGTCACCGCGGCTTCTACACGGGCACGAAGGGGGGAACCCGGGACGGCCACGCAGCTGCCTACGGGCTACCGCGCCAGCGCCCCGACCCTGCCACTGGAGAAGATCAGTTCGCCGACGCTCGATCCGGAGGCCGCGTGCTATCCGGCTCTCGCGGTTTCCGGGCGCTCGCTCAAATAGTGAATATACGCGTCGAACGACTGCAGATGCTCCAGGTTCTCCGGTTCAATTGTAGTGCCGAATTCTTCTTCGACGAGAGTGAGCAGCGTCACGGTCGCCAGCGAGTCCCATCCTTCGACTGAATCGACGGTCGCGCGGGCAATTTCCTCCGGCGTGAGTTGAGGAAACAGCGCGGCGAAGCATTTCATCAGGCGGGTCTGCAGATCGGTCATCGGTCAGTTCCCTGCCAGGCACGCGTCTTGATCACGACCCGGTGAAAGAGCCGCGGGCATGCGGCGTTGAAGGCGTCGGCAGTCAGAGGCCCGCCGGGCGCCCCGACCTGAAGAACCGTCAGGAATCGGGCGATCGGAGAATTGCGGGGCGTCGCCTCGAAAGCGAACGAGATGGCATGGGGGGCGAACCGGTCGAAGAGCGCCTTCACGCACTGATGCTCGATGCGCCGCGCGAAGGCGCGGCAGCTCATCACCCACGTCTCGACGTGCACGTGCGAATCGGCGACGCGTCCGGCCATGACCGCGATCTTCCCGAGCGCACCAAACCGGTCCTTGTATGTCGCGGTCAGCAGGAACGTCTCGGCGCGGTTCAGGTACTCCGCCCAGCCGCGCTCGGTGGGCCGGCGGCCGTTCAGGTTGAACTGGTTCGTCTTGCAGACCAGTTCGAATGCGCGCGCGTCGCTGGAGTCCTTGGTGAAGTCGAGGACCAGCGACGCATCGGCACGTTCGAGCAGTGTGTCTGAATAGCCCTCGCCGTGACTCCCTTCGTCTACTGACTCGGCACTCGCGCGAAGGCTTTCGAGACGGAGCGCATCTTCCTCGCGCAGCGCGTTGCGCCCGAACAGGTCGCGCAGATGCCACAGCAGATCGTAGATGGCCTGCGAATCGGACTTGGGGAATCGCACACAATGAACGGCGGGGTGCGCTCCCTGCACTTCCTCGAGCTCCGTCGGATTGTTGTCGACGAACACGACCTGGTCGGGACCGACGTTCCACGACTCGAGGACACGACGGACTGCTTCCGCCTTCGAGCCCCAGCCAACGGCCAGCGGGAACACGCGATCGCGCGGCAGCAGGAGATCCTCGCGCGTGAAGGCCGCGTCGACGATCGACCGCTCGTTCTTGCTCGCTACGGCGATGAGAACGCCCTCCTCCGAAAGCGTGCGGAGAAACTGCTGATAGAGCCCGTGCCCCTGCGTATGATGGTCGAGATCCCAACTGATGTTCTCGACGCCATCGTCGCCGACGATTCCGGACCACAGCGTGTCATCGAGATCGGTGATCAGGCCCTTCATCTGCTGGCGGTTCGTGATGGCTCGCGCCATGAGTCCCGCAAGCCGTTCGGCATGACCGTTCTGGTAGGGAAACCCGGAAGTCCACGTGGCCGGGACGTTAAGCCGCCCCGCTGGCGCGGACGCGCGATCGATTTCCTGCGGATTCACGATGCGGAATCGTGGATCGGCCGCGGTCGCTGCGGCAAATTTCCAGAGGCTTGCCCGCAGATTCGCTTCGTGAACGCCAGCCTGCCACGGCGCAGTGAAAAACACCGGAGGCAGCGGCAGCGTCGGCAGGCCCACGACGACAGGCGACGTGGCCGCCAGCGGATCGAGAAGCTGCAACAGTTCATCGAGCCAGATGGCGGCATGCTCCGCGACGTCGGGCAGTTGCCTCGGCGACCATCCCCCGAGCTGGCGAATACCAAGCCGGCCATCGAGGTCGGACCATTCGAGCGCAATCGCGACAGCGTCAACCGGTTCGGCGACCAGCGTGCGCAGCGTGCCGAGCACGTCGCCGAACAGACCGGTCCTGACCGTGACGCGGTGGTCTGGGAGCTGCAGTCGCAGATGCGCCGTGAGGAAGGTCTGCAGATGCAGCGGCGTGAAGCCGCACACGAGTCCGACTTCGAAGACCGGCGCGTCGGCAATCGACGATGGCTCCGCGGCCATCGCGAGCGCGTCGATCAACTTCATCGCAACGTCACCATGGTCGACGTGGCACACCACCACCAAATGGACGCCGAACGCGGCGAGGTCGCATGTGTCATCGGTCGAGCTCGGGATGACCCGCCGCCCAAGCGAGCATCTCGCGTCGATCCCAGACGATCAAGCCGAGCGTTGGCGTGAAACGTCCCTCGTGGAATGCCCGTTGTCGTTCGACACT
>JBPYEE010000115.1:0-4598 GCA_051985095.1 Vicinamibacterales bacterium
GCCGCCGCCGACAGCATTGTCTCGCCGTCCCGGGAGATGATTTTCGAATCGGCGCCACGCTCGAGCAGCAGCTCCACCAACGCGAGATCGGCGGCGAACGCCGCTCGCATCAACGCTGTGGCGAAGACGATTCGCGGCGAGCCCTCGCGCATCCGCCCGCGCGGCGTGTTGTTGACCAGCACGTTCGGGTCGGCGCCCGCGTCAAGCAGCTGGCGGATGAGCGGCATCGGATCGGCTGTGACCATCCACGGAAAACTCGGTGCCGTTTCCATGTTGCGGCGATCGACGGCCCAGAAGAGCGGCGTGAAGCGTTGTGCATCGGCCCGGTTGACGTCGGCCTTGCGGTCAACGAGCAGCGACGCCAGTTCGTAGTTGCCATTGAAGATCGCGATGGCCAGGGCAGTCTTGCCATCGCCGGCGCCAGCGTCGACGTCGGCGCCCGCGCCGACCAAGGTGCGCGCGATCGCGAGATGGCCCTCGCGCGCCGCGAACATGAGCGGCGTGAGCCATCCGCTGGCGAACTCCTCGGGCTTGCCCTCCATCCGGGAATCTGGCGTGCGCCCCTCGAAGCCGCGGCCGTTGGCGGCGGCAACATAGTACGAGCGGGCGTTGACGTCGGCGCCGCCGGCGACCAGCACCTTGACCGCGTCGGCGTGACCTTCGGAGACGGCCCACATCAGCGCTGTCGTTCCACCCCAGCTCTCGTTCGCGTTGACGTTGGCGCCGGCGTCAAGCAGAACGCGAAGCGCGTCGGTCTTGCCGGTTCGGGCCGCCATCATCAACGCCGTGTCGCCGGCCGGCGTGAGGCGGACGTTCGGATCGGCGCCGCCTTTCATCAGTCGATCGAGCATCGCGGCGCTGCCGTTGATGGCCGCCAACTCGAGCGGCATCACGCCTTCCCGCGTCTTCGCCTCGACGCGCGCGCCGGCGCTGATCAGCAGCTCCGCCGCGTCCAGATCATCCCGCTCCGCGGCCCAGTGGAGCGCGGTGCTGCCGTCGGCTTGCGGCGCGTTCACGTCGGCCTTGCGTGCGATCGCCGCGCGCAGCGCTTGGCGGTCGCCCCGCATGGCGGCGTCAGCCACCTCCGTCGCTGCGGCGGCGGCCCCCGCGATCGCGAGGAGCACGAACAGCGTGAGCGGTGTGGTGCGCTTCATCGTGTGACCTTGAAGAGTGTCGGTGCGGCCGCGTAGTCGTCGAGCGCGAGCGTCTGCGCCGCGGTGTCGAGAACAACGTTGGCGTGGGACGCCCTGGCCTCGCCGCTGTTCTTGCGATCCAGGCGCATTTCGATGACCGTGAAGTCCCGATCCGTCGGGTTGGCGGGCGTCGGCTCCGACGACTCGAAGCGCGCCCCGACTTTGCGATCGGTGATGAGGATGATGCGGCCGGCGCCTTCAGCCGGAGACGATCTCCAGGCGTACTTGATCGAATAGCCCGTCACGCCGTCACCCCAGATGTACCCGCAGGTCGGCGCCGCCTTGATCGCCGCTTCGAGTCGGGCCATTGGACTCAGGGGAGGCGCCGCGCCGCGACCCCCTCGTCCACCTCGCCCGGCACGGCCCGCCGGCGGCGCGGCCGTGTCCGGTGGTGGCACAGGCGCCGAGAGAGCGGCGATCAACGGTGCGCGCTCGGCGTCCGTCGACCAGCGAAGCAGCGTAATCTCCAGCGGGGCGCCCTCGGCGGTTCCGCTCGCATAGACGGCACGCATGGTCAGCGCGGCCGTCTCGCCCGACAATCCAGCCGCACTGACATGCACCGCGACGATAGCCCCGAGCAGCACTGTTAGCTGCCTTTGACTCGCCCGAGCCATTCGACGAGCCGCTCGAGCTCGGCGTCCGAAATACGGGCCCCGCGTTCGCGCCTGTCGACGGTGAGCACGCGCCACCGCTCCGCGCTGTTGCGCGCGTCGTTGACTTTCTCCACCCCGTGGCAGGTCGAACACGCGCGCTGGATCAACGCTTCCGCCTCGGCGTCGCTCAGAAACGTGGTGACCTCTTGCGGCACATATGTACGGGGGAACGGTTTGGTGTCCGGTCCGAAGCGCATGGCCAACCAGTCGAGCAGAATCGCTCGCTCCGCTCCGGGCAGAGGCACGTTGACGTTCCGATGTTTTGCCGTCAGGTGAGCGTCCCATCCGGCGCGGTCGAGCGCGTTGTAGGCGTAGTCGTCGATGCCGTGACACGAGGTGCAGTACTTGAAAATCACCTGGCGGACCGGTCCCTGCGGCGGCGTGACCTGCGGACGCGTCGGCCGGGGGGCCAGCTGGGCGGCCGCAGGCGAGGTAAGCGCACCGACGAGTGCGGCGACGGCGGCGCAGGACGAGATGCCGAGCCGAAGGGACATCTAAACCATCTCCAGCGGCTGGAGTGGTCCGGTGCTCGTGCCGATCCTGTCCGCGTTGATGCTGTACAGGTGCAAGAGGCTGAGCAGCATGTTCGACGTACGCTGGGTGTTGTCGGGAAACACCAGGTGCCGGTTCCCCTTGAACGCGCCGTCGATGCCACCGACCAGAATCACCGGGACCTTCTCGTGCGCGTGCCGGTGAGAATTGCCCATGTTGCTGCCCTTGTAGATCAGGATGTGGTCCAGCATCGTGCCGTCGCCGTCAGGGATGTTCTTGAGCTTCTCGCAGAAGTACGCCAGGTTCTGCACGTGGTAGCGATTGACCTTGGCGTAGTTGGCGATGTTCTCCGGCTTGTCGCCGTGATGCGACGTGCCGTGCCAGGCGCCGATGAACCCTGATTCGGGGAACGTGGCGCCGCTCAGATCCCGTCCCAGCATGAACGTGATCGAGCGCGTGATGTCGCCCTCGAGCGCCAGCGCCATGAGATCGTACATCAGGCGGAAGTGGACGTGCTTGCTCTCCGGCAGTCCGAACGGTACTTCGGCTGTCGGTTCGTTCATCGAGTGCTCCATCGCGATCCGGATCCGACGCTCCAACTCGCGGATGTTGTCGACGTACGCATCGATGCGCGCCTTATCGCCGGCCCCGAGATTGTTCTTGAAACTTCCGAGCTGACCCACCACTGCATCGAGGATGCTGGCGTTCCGCTTCCGGTCGCGCATGCGTTCCTCGGCGCTCGCGCCGTCGCCGAACAACCGCTCGAAGACGACGCGAGGGTTGACCTGGGTCGGGAGCGGCTCGGTCGCCGAGGCCCACGAGATCGAATTCGTATAGGCGCAGCTGTATCCCCAGTTGCAGTTCCCGTAGTTGCCGCTGTCCTCGACGCCGAGCTGCAGCGACGACAGGATCGTGTCCTGCCCGTACTTGGCCGCGATCGTCTGATCGATCGTCGTGCCGAGGAACGGGCTGACCGCGTTGCGCCGCGGGCGGGCGCCGGAGAGCAGCACGGCGCCGCGGGCGTGATCGCCGCCGGGTTCATCGGTGGTCGCCATCGCCTCTGGCATGTCGAGGCCACTGATCAACACGACGCGGTTGCGAAACGCCTCGAGCGGCTTCGTGATGAACGAGAACTCGAAGTCCTTGCCTTCCTGCAACGGGCTCCAGTAGCCGGGTGCGGCACCGTGCGGATGCCAGATGCCAACGAAACGACGCGCGGGCGCCGCGGCCGTAAGGCGCGTCGGCGTGAACGCCGGCACCATCGAATCGAGCAGCGGGAGGGCCAGCGTGACCCCGGCGCCGCGCAGGAACGTCCGTCTCGGGATGTGTCGTTTGCTCAGGAACATGATGTCCTCAGTAGGTCCGCCTCGATGCGTCGTCGGTCTTCAGTCGCATCTGGAACTGCGAGCTCCTCACGATTCCCAGCACGAGCGCCGAAAACCTGTTGTCGTCTTTCGCGATATCGCGCGCGATCGCCCGCACGGTCGGCATGTCCGTATACTCGAGTCCGCGGCCGAGCGCATACGTCATCGTCTTCTCGATGAACATGCGGACGAACTGCGGCGAGTACCGCAGCAGCGCCGTTCGCAGGCCGACCGGGCCGTCCACTTCCTGTCCGTCGTACAGCTTCACCTTCGTATCGATCGGGACGCCGCCCGTGCCGCCCTGCGCGGTGCGCCAGCTCGCGTCGGCGTCGAAGTTCTCGAGCGCGAACCCGATCGGGTCCATGATCTTGTGGCAGCCCGCGCACGCCGGATTCGCACGATGCATCGACATCTGCTCGCGCAGCGTCTGCACCTTGCCGTCACTGCTCTTCGTCTCCTCGAGCGCGGGCACGTTGGGCGGCGGCTCGGGCGGCGGCGTGCCGAGGATGTTCTCCAGCACCCAGGCCCCGCGCTTGACGGGCGAGCTGCGGAAGTTCTGCGTCCACGTGACCGCGAGGAAGCTGCCCTTGCCGAGCAGGCCGTGCCGATAGTCCATCTCGGGCGGCAGCGTCAACCGGCGGAATCGCGATCCGTAGACGTTCGGAATGCCGTAGTGCCGCGCCAGCCGCTCGTTGACGAAGGTGTAGTCCGCGGTCAGCAGATCGAGGATGTTGCGGTCCTCGCGAACGATGCTCCCGAAGAAGAGCTCGGCTTCGCGTTTCAGGCTCTGTCGCAGCTCGTCGTCCCAGTTCGGATAGAAGACGCCGTCGGGTGCGGTCGCCGGCAGGTTCCGGAGATATAGCAACTGTTGCGCGAAGCTCGATACCAAGGCGTCG
>JBPYEE010000116.1:0-3326 GCA_051985095.1 Vicinamibacterales bacterium
TCGCGGTACGGGGAGGGGCGTCAGTCCCAGCGACGCCGCTATCCGGTTGAACGCGGTCACATCGCTATCGAACACGGATCGGTACGCCACCTTCGCGGTATTCAACTCCTTGCTCAAGCCGTCCAACACGCCGATCGATGCGTCGGTTGGACGACTGTCCGCGCCGCCGGCGACGTCGCCGGCACCGCTGTTGACGACACCGTTCAGCCAAATGAGGTTTTGATAGACCTTGTACGGTTCGACATACCACTTGTCGTCGCTGTACATCTCGGTTCTCGACACGAGCTGGAGCTCGACGTCGAGCAACCGCTGATCGATCGCATGCAGCGCCTTCTCGGCGTCAGTCTTGCCAGCGTTCGCCGTCAACTCGTTCTCGATCTGTTTGCGCACGATCTCGATCTGGTTGACCATCTCGGCGCTCGCCGTCATGTCGTCGCGAATTCTGATCTGCACCGCGGTCGACGCCATCAGGTCTGCGTCGCTCGCCGAGATCGACGGGTCTTTGTAGACGTCGAGCGACTTCGTGACCGCTTGGCCGTTGATCGTGATCCGTACACGGTACTTGCCTGGCGTGACGATCGGCCCGGTGACTTGCGCCCCTTCGATTCCCCAGTGGACCACCGGCCGCGTCGCCTTACCCTTGAACCGCGGCTCCTCCCAGATGTGCGGATTGTCGGGCGGCGTTGTCCGGAACTCGACCTGCTTCGGCGGATCGTACCGAAGATCCCAGTTGATGACGTTCAGGCCCGCATGTCCTTCCGACTCAAGCGTTCGGATTACGTTCCCCTCCGCGTCCAGAATCTCAGTGCGCACGGGAACGTTCGGCGCCGCTTTCGCCGTGTAGAGAAATTCCGCTCGCCCACTGCGCGGTAAACGGAACGCCGGCCGCGGATCGTAGATGTGAACGGCCTCGTCTGTCCGTACCGCGTCGGACTGTTCGAGCGTCGTGATGTCACTCAGAATGAAAAGGCCGCGGCCGTACGTCGAGATGACGACGTCGTGCCATAGCTTCGGGATTGTGATCCACGTCACTGGCGCGGCAGGGAGTCCCTCCTTGAACTGCGTCCAGGTGTCGCCGTCGTTGAGCGAATAATAAAAGCCGTGCCCCGTGCCAGCAAAAATCATCCCGCGACGGTTCGGGTTCTCCGCAACCGACATCGCGTACGCGAGCGGATGCTGGCCTGGCAAGCGGTCGCTGATCTTCTTCCACGTCTGGCCGAAGTCGGTCGTCTTGTAGATATACGGCTCGCGGTTGTCCATTAGGTGGAGATCGACGGCCACGTACGCCGTGCCGGCGTCGAAGTGCGACGGTTCGATTTTGCGAACGGTGCCCCACGCCGGCAGACCGCCGATGTTCTTGGTGACGTTGTTCCAATGCACGCCGGCGTCGCGCGTATACCAGACCTGCCCGTCGTTGGTTCCCGCCCAGATCAGCCCGCGCTGAATCTCCGAGGGCGCGATCGCGAACACGAGTTCGCCGTAGAACTGACCGAGATTGTCGCCGATGATGCCGCCCGACGATACCAGGCGCGTCGGATCCTTCGTCGACAGATCCGGACTGACTATCTTCCAGCTCTGTCCGCCGTTCGACGTGGCGAAGATCACCTGGCAGCCGTAGTACACCGTGTTGTGATCGAACGGATCGATCGCGAGTGGCGGCGTCCAGTGACAACGGTACTCCACTTTGTCGGGCGGCGAATCGAGCGTGTGCATGCCGGGACTGACCGACCGCGCCCGGCGCGTGCGTGCGTCCCATCGTGTGACCTCGTTGCCATAACAGCTGGCCCACACGACGTCTGGATTGGTCGGATCCGGCAGCGTAAATCCGGATTCGCAGCCGCCGAGACCCGGCTGCCACGGCGTTGAGCCGATGCCGCCGCGTCCACGGCCGCCGCGCCCGCCCCCGCGACCGCCGCGCCCGCCGCCATCGGAAACGCCCGAGCCCGCTCCGGTCGCGCCGAGATACGACGGCACGTTCGCCACGAAGACCGGCGCATCGCTCGGTCCTCGCATCGTTCCGTCATCCTGACGGTTGCTGTAGATCCAGTACGGCACCTGATTGTCGGTCGCGACGTGATACATCTGCCCGATCGGCAGCACGATCTGATTGAAGGTGCGTCCATGATCGGTCGTGATGCCCATGCCGCCGTCGCCGGTCGCGATCCAGTGATCCGGGTTCTTCGGATCCATCCAGATGTCGTGGCAATCGCCGCAGCCGCCACCGGTATTGATCGTGAAGTTTGCGCCACCGTCGAGCGATCGATGGAAGCTGCTGTTCGCGACCAGGACTTCGTCGGCGTTCGCGGGGTTGATGTCGATACGGATGTAGTAGCCCGCGCGACCGATCAGCGTTCGGTCCCACGAGACGACTGTCCAGCCGGCTCCGCCGTCGTCAGATCGCCAGAGCGACCCTTGATTCGCTGTCTGAGCCAGCGCGTACATACGCTTCGGGTTGGACGGCGCGATTGCGACGTCGATCTTGCCCACCGGCGATTTCGGCAGACCGTTTTCGAGCCTCGTCCACGTGGCGCCAGCATCCTTCGTCATGTACACGGCACTGCCCGATCCGCCGCTATTCTCGATCCAGGTGTGTAGTTCGACTTGCCATGTGCCCGCGATCAGGATGTTGGGATCATGCGCGTCCATCGCGAGGCCAGAACAGCCGGTGTTCTCATCAACAAAGAGCGACCGCTGCCATGTGCGTCCGCCGTCGATCGTTTTGTAGACGCCCCGCTCCTGCTGGGGGCCCGTAGCGCGTCCGAGCGCGCAGACGTACACGATGTCGGGCCGGGTGGGGTGAACGATGATGCGGCCGATGCGGCCCGTCTCGGCCAGGCCGACACTCGTCCAGGTCGTGCCGGCATCCGTGGATTTGTATACGCCGTCGCCCATCACGTCGGCATCGCGGATGGTCCACGCCTCACCCGTGCCGACCCACACGATTTTCGGATCGGCGGCTGATAGCGCGAGGGCGCCGATCGCCTGCACCGGCTGTGCGTCGAAGACCGGCGCGAAGGTCTTCGCGCCGTCGGTTGTTTTCCAGACGCCGCCCGATGCCGCGCCGGCATAGTAGGTCAACGAATCCCCGGGAACGCCGACAACCGCCGAGATGCGTCCGGAGCTTTCGGGCCCCATGTAGCGGAACCGAAGCGTCGGCGAGGTGGGTGCAGCGGGCTGGCCAAACGGGCGGAGCGCGAACGTGCCGCCCATCAGCACGACAATTGCGAAGAACCTGATGAATGTTTTCGAGAATGGCATGATCAGTCCCACTTCAGTCCACAAACGCCCGAACACCACCGAAAACCGAAGAGCACCAGAAAACGGAG
>JBPYEE010000117.1:0-4086 GCA_051985095.1 Vicinamibacterales bacterium
CCGCGTGTAGTGCACACTAGATGAGGTGGGGGAGTGCAGAGCCCGGTCAGGCCTCTGAGGCAGCGAGCGTCCGCGCGCGGGCCGCGAAGATCGCATAGATCGGGACGCCCGCGGCGATGATCAGCACGCCGGCTCCGGATGGGACCGGATCACGGTAGATGGCGTTGACGACGATCGCGAACATCGCGCCGGCGAACACGGCCGGCGCGACCGGATAGCCCCAGGCCGTAAACGGTCGCGTCGCCGCCGCGTCGCGTGACCGCAGCACGAACAGCGCCAGAACAGCGACTCCGGAGAAGAGCACGACCGCAAAGCCTGTATAGCGAATGAGGGCGTCGGCGCCGCCAGAAGCCACGAGGATCGTGCTCCAGGCCGCTTGGGCCGCAATTGAAATCGCCGGCGTCCGGTAGCGGGAGTGGAGGCGCGACGCCGGCGAGAAAAAGACGCCATCGCGTGCCATCGCGTAGTAGACGCGGGGTCCGGCGATCGTCATCGCACTGATGCTCGCGGCGAGACTGATCAGCGACACGACGCCCATGATGTTGCCGGCGCGAGCTCCGAGCAACCGGTCGGCGATCACGTCGAGGACGCTGCCTTTCACGGCGGCCAGTGCGCCAATGGGCATCACGTACAGGTACAGCCCGTTGAGCAAGGCGTAAATCACGACCACGAACGCCGTTCCGAGAGCCAGCGACCTGGGCAGATTGCGAGAGGGGTTACGGATCTCCTCAGCGACATAGGTTGCCGCGTTCCACCCCGTGTACGTGAACATCACGGGAATGAGCGCGAGCAGCCAGCTGGTGCCATGCACCGGGCCCGCCGCGATCTCCAGGTTCGCGGCCGATCCGGTGCCGATTGCCAGGCCGACCGCAACGAACAGGGCGAGCGCGGTCACCTTCAAACTTGCCAGTACATTGCCGACGATGCGGCCAGGGCCGAGACCGCGGATGTGAATCCAGGCCATGCCAACGATGAGCGTCACGGCGATGCCCGACGGATGCGCGGCCGCGGCGGGCACGAATCGGCTCAGGTAAAACGCGAATACGGTTGCGCTCGCGGCGATGGCGCCTGAAAAGCCCGCGACAAAGGACGTCCACCCGGTGAGGAAGCCGGCGAGCCGGCCGAACGCCGCGTCGAGATAGACGTATTCGCCGCCGGCCCGTGGCCGGACGGTGGCGAGCTCCGCGTAGGCCATCGCGCCGGCAAACGCAAGCAGACCGCCAGCGAGCCACGTCGCGAGAAACCACCAGGGACGCGGCACGCTCGCCGCCACTTGCGGAGGCGTAAAGAGAATGCCGCCGCCTATCACGTTCGACACGATGATGGCCACGGCGTCGAACGTCCCGAGCCGGCGTACGAGCTTCACCGGACCAGCGAGGGGATAGCTGCCTCGATCGCGAGCGCGAAGCGCGTGACGGCGGCTCGATAGGGCATGGATGCTATGATTGTAGTTCGCTCCTGCCAGTGGCGAGGTAGCTCAGTTGGTAGAGCATACGACTGAAAATCGTAGTGTCGACGGTTCGATTCCGCCCCTCGCCACCATTTCTCCAACGATTTTGAAGATCGTCGAGAGTCACGGTAAGAAATCGGTAAGGTGACAATCGGTAGCGCCTCGAACATCGTTGTCACGTTTCTCAACCTACCTGCTGTGGTTCGTTGTTAGCGTTCGCTCGTCGATCGGCGCGACGCTGTCGAGGGTCGAAATCCATATTCACGTCCGTGGACGCGCACATGTGTTTGTGCGGACGCGAAACTTTCGTCGGAGGCGCGTCGAATCCGCGACCGAGCCAGTGGTGAGGCAGCCGTGTGTCGGGCTGCCGCCAGTTTCCTCGATGTGGTCGACTGACAATCGCAGTGTGGACGGTTCGATTCCGCCCCTCGCCACTATTTTTGCCGGGCTTCTTACTCATTTCGCGATCGCATCTTGAAGGGTTGTCGCCGAAACTGTCCCTGTCGGCTGCTGGAGCTTGCGTGAGGCTTCGGCGCGATCCGCTTCACTTGTGATGTCGTAGCGATCGAATACGGACCGGGGTCAGGTGACAGGTCCCTTTCGTCGCCGCCGTTTCCGGAACGCCGGCGCGGTTGAGACTGACCGCGGAGCGGCGGAAACCGTGCACACGACCCGGGCGGCCAGCGGCCGCGGCCGCAGTCCCCAACGCTTCCAGAACCTCGTGGTGGCATGCCCGCGGCGTCGACAGAAGACGCGGGGTTGATGACGCCCGCGCGCTCGACGCTGTGCGGCGGGCCCATAATCCTTTTACAGCGGCCACTACTTCGATAATTTCGCCGTAGGTGAAGACCCGGCCCTCACGGCTTTTCGTCGCCCTCGCTCAAGACAGCTGACGCAGGCCCCTGGGGGTCAATCTGCCGCGCTGGAGGAGTTCGCTTTTAATGCGCCAGCGGAATAGCAGGCGAGGGTAACGTCGCGGTACACGGGCGAGCGCCCTCCCGGTGACGACGGCTCCATGCATCACGTTTGCGCTCGATCTCGTTGGCTTGTGGTGCCAGGGCCGCGGTGACCAAACCCCAGAGAGAGCCCCCAACGCTACTGTGAGAAGGGCCAACAACCGATAGGAGTAATAGCTGGTTTTGCCATGGACCAAGAACGGGGTCGTGAAAAATCAATGATCGCTGCAACCCGACGGTCGATGCGGTTTCGGGTGCGTTGGCTCGGCTATGACCGGGCTGCGGTGGATCAGTTTTTTGCGCAGTTCGCGAACGATTACGATCGGCTCCAAGCGAACCTCACCTACCTCGACCAACTGATCGTCAAGCGAGATGCGCACAGTGCGCTCGCGACCGCGCGGGAACAGGCGGATGCGATCCGCCTCGCCGCCGAGCGCGACAGTGCCGCTGTGATCCGCCAGGCCGAAGACCGTGCCGCGCAACTCATTCAGGAACGACTGAAGACGATCCAGCGTGACGCTGAGCGCCTGACGACGCTTACCCGGGACGTCGCGCCGGTGCTCGAAAATGCTCTGGCGGTTCTCCGAGGGACAGAGAACGGGATCCACGGGCGCGTCCTGAGCGAACCCGAACCGCCGGCCAACTTCAGCGGCACTCTCTCACCGGCAAACATGGGCGGAGCAGGATTGGCAGGCCGAGACCGTGCAGCACGGAAATGGATGGCAATCGTGGTCGGATTGATCGCCGTCACGATTCCGGTGACGGCTGCCCTCTACGTCCGTCCAAAACCTGTTCCGACACCTCCACATCCCCCGACGCCCGCGGCTCCGGCTCCGGCAGTGGCGATCAAACCGCCCCCGGAGACGGCACCGACGAATCGGGACTTCGTTCGCCAAGCGGGTTCATCGTCAGCCGTCCAGCCTGCGACCGAGCCTCGGCGCGAAGATTCGGCGCCATCGGTGCGTGCGTCGACACCGCAGCAGGGTCTCACGGTCCTGTTGATCGCGCGGAGCCCCTGTTGGGTCCGCGCGACGATCGATGAGGGTCGGACTCTTGAGCAGTTGCTGAAACCCGGGGCCGAGGTCACCCTGAACGCCCAGCATGACGTCCTGCTCCGCGTGGGCAACGCCGGGGCGATCTCGATGATCGTGAATGGGCGCCCGGCGGAGGCATTCGGGCGGCCGGGAGAGGTGGTCACTCGACGAATCGCGCGACTGAAAGACGGCACCATCCAGCTTCGAGGATTGTGAGCGTCGGCCGGCGCTGGCATCCTGAAGTTGCCGTCCGGCAGCCCGAGCGATCGAGTCTTGCGCCTACAGCGCCTTCAAAAGATCGCCACTTACTCGAGCGCGAGGCCCCGAGCCGTCCGCGCAGCCATCGCGCACGGTCCAAGGCCGGTCGTCTTCACGCACGCCCGCGATCGTAGTGCTGGATTCTCGATCCTTGTGAGTTCAGGTTTTCGGCAGCTCCTCGGCCAGAGGTCTGCGTGTGCGGTTATTTCAATCCTCCTGCCGCGTCGTACCCAGCGACAACACGACGTTGATGCCCGCGCCGGCCGCGACCATCGCCCCGGCGCTGGGATTCTGACTGATCACCTGTCCCGCCGGAACGGTGTCGCTGTTGGCTGACGTCACGGTTCCGATCGCGAGCAAAACGCTCTTCAAGGTATTCGACGCGTCA
>JBPYEE010000118.1:0-6230 GCA_051985095.1 Vicinamibacterales bacterium
CCGCGGGTTGTCACTTGCGAGATGGAGGCCCAGCACTCGACCGACCGGGGGAAAGCGAGCGCCCTCAGGCGGCCATCTTCCAGGTGTTCGTTGGTGCTTGCCTGACACAGGTTGGCACATCGTCTGCAGCTTTTGCGCGACCATGGACCGACTGCTCCCCGGCCGTGTGATGATCCGGCGAATTATCGAGAGGATCACGCGACAACGCGTGTCCAGAGCTCGGCGGTGTCAGCTCTCGATCGAGCGACATGTCGCACCATTGCTGCTGACGGCGGCGCTGGGCGTCGTCGGGACCTTCCTCGCGGCCGCAGTCCAGGCCCAGGATCTCGCACGAGCCACTCCCGACATACGTCTCGCCGCCGACGACCTTGCAACACCCGACGCCGGGGCTGGCCTCCCGCAGCCGGGCGGGCCAGCGCCGACGCCAGAGCACACTGGCTTCAAGTCGCTCTTTTCGGACCTGGTCGACGACATCAAACACCTGCCGTCCACCGAGAACATGTGGTGGGCGATAGCCGGCGGGGCCGGAGCCTTGGCGGTGCACCCGGCCGACACGCATGTGACGCCGTACTTCGTCAAGGCCTCATGGGCGGAAGACGTGTTCCAATTCGGCGAGGTGCTCGGCCTCGCGCCCACGCTCCTCGGGGCTTCGGCCGGCGTCTACTTCGTAGGCCGCGCGACGGACAATAAGAAAGTTTCGCATGCCGGGATGGACTTGATACAAGCGGTTGCCGTCAGCCAGGCGATCGTGCAGACGTTGAAGTTTGCAACGCAACGCGAGCGCCCGGACGGCAGCAACAACTTGTCGTTTCCCTCGGGCCATTCGTCGGACACCTTCGCAGTAGCGACGGCACTCGAGCGGCACCTGGGCTGGAAGGGCGCGATACCCGGGTACATTTTTGCGTCATACGTCGCCATATCACGCCTGCACGAGAACCGGCACTACCTGAGCGACGTCGTGTTCGGCTCGACGACCGGCATCATCGCCGGCCGGACGGTGACGCGCCCCAACCGCGAGTTTCCAGTGACGGTCGCGCCCGTCCCGGGCGGCGCCGTCATCATGTACGCGCGCCGCGGTGAATAAGCGCGCCACCCGATGTACGGAGCATGGCCTGACAAGCGGGTGGCCAGCTCGTGGGGCCTTCTCGCGGTCGCCATTCTCGCGGGCCTGATCGTCCTGGGCTCGCGGAACCTGAATCATTTTGATGCCGCCCTCGTCGGCTACACGTTCGCCACCCTGTTCGCAACGTTTGGGATCGTCTACCGCTACGCGATGTGGCTCCGGCGTCCGCCGACTCGCAGGTACTGGAGACGTGGATGGACGGTGTTCTTGACACCGCGATTGGTCGGTTCGAACCTGCTGGAGGCCCTTCGGCGATTCTTTTTCGCATTCGCGGCGAATCGGTTCATCTTCAGACGTAGCCGTCTGCGGGGCGCGGCCCATTGGCTGATGATGTGGGGCTGCGTGCTGGCTGCGGCCATCACGTTTCCGCTCGTGTGGGGCTGGATTCATTTCGAGACCGTTCCGGGTCGGCTCGATCTGTATCGAACGTTCGTCTTCGGGTTTCCCGTCAACACCTTCTCAATCGAATCCACGTTTGGATTCATCGTTCTTCACGGCCTCGTCTGGCCAGCCATCCTCGTGATCGCCGGGGTGATGCTGGCGTTCCGCAGGCGGATGGTCGATCACGCGGCCGTCACGCTACAGCTGTTCGCTCAGGACGTGATGCCGCTTGTCTTGCTGTTTGCGATCAGCGTCACCGGACTGATGTTGACCGCGAGTTACACCTGGATGAAGGGTTATGGGTACGACTTCCTCGCGATCCTGCACGCGGTCACCGTGATCGTGACGCTGCTGTACCTTCCGTTCGGCAAGTTGTTCCACATCTTCCAGCGTCCGGCACAAATCGGGGTCAGCTTCTACAAGGACGCGGGCGCGAGCGGCGAACAGGCGCGCTGTCGCCGGTGCGGGGAGCGGTATGCATCGTTGATGATGGTTCGGGACCTTGCGGACGTCGAACGTGAACTCGGGTTCTCTTACGAAATGGAACAGAACGCCGAGCACTATCAGCAGATTTGCCCGCGTTGCCGGCGTGCGCTCTTCGGCTTGGCCCAGGGACGTGCCTGGAGCGACACCTTGACCGAGCGCACATCAGTGCGGTGACGTCGTGGCGACGATTCCACTCGATCCTCTACGGATCATCGAGCAATTCGGACCGCATCGATCCGACATGGCCGGCGTGCGACTGTCGACGAGCGCGGAGCCCGAGCGTCTCGTGAAGACCCACTGCTGTTTTTGCGGCCAGCAGTGCGGCGTACAACTCAAGGTTCGGAACAACGAGGTGATCGGCTTTGAGCCCTGGGAAGAGTTTCCGTTCAACCGCGGCATGCTGTGTCCGAAGGGCGTCAAGCGTTACCTGCAGACCGCGCACCCCGATCGATTGACGACGGCGCTGCGCCGCGACGAATCGTCGGCACACGGATTCAGTGCGTTGCCGTACAGCGAGGCGATTCGGAGAGTCGCGTCTGAGATCACGCGCATTCAGCGAACGTACGGTCATGCCGCCATGGGCGTGCTGAGCGGCGCCAGCCTCACGACTGAAAAGACGTACCTGATGGGGAAATTCGCACGTGTGTGTCTGCGAACGCCGTACATCGACTACAACGGCCGCCTCTGCATGGTGAGCGCCGGCGCGGCCAACAAGAAAGCATTCGGCATCGACCGCACGACGAATCCCTGGTCCGACATGGTTGGGACGGACGTGATCTGGGTTGCGGGTTCGAATGTTGCGGAGTGCTCTCCGATCACGACGAACTATCTGTGGCAAGCCCGTGAGCAGGGCGCCAAGATCATCGTTCAGGATCCGCGCATTACGCCGGTCGCGAGGACGTGCGACCTGTACCTGCCCGTGAAACCCGGCCGCGACGCCGCGCTTTGTGCGGGCGTGCTGCAAGTAATGATCGAGCACGATTGGCTCGATCACGAATTCATTCGGACGATGACCGTCGGTTTCGAGGACGTCGCAGCGTATTGCCGCCAATGGACGATCGCGCGCACGTCAGAAGTGACCGGTGTACCCGAGCGCTCGATCCGTCAGGCGGCTGAATGGTGGGGCGCCGCAAAAACGAGTTTTCTATTCCACGCGCGAGGCATCGAACATCACTCCAATGGTGTGGAGAACGCGCTCGGCACGATCAACCTCGTACTCGCAACGGGGCGTATCGGGAAACCCAAGAGCGGCTACGGAACCATTACCGGTCAGGCGAATGGCCAGGGAGGCCGAGAGCACGGGCAGAAGTGCGATCAGCTCCCCGGCTTGCGCGATATCAGCAATCCCGAGCATCGCAAGCACATTGCCGGAATCTGGGGCATCGACGAGCGTGAGATGCCGGGGCCAGGCGTCGACGCGTACGAGCTGTTCCGCAAGGTCGACGCCGGCGAGATCAAGGGTCTGCTCTCCATCTGCTTCAACCCGAAGGTCTCGTTGCCCGACAACACATTCGTCACGCGTGCTCTGGACAAGCTCGAGTTCTTCGTCGCGATTGACTTTTTCCTGACCGAGACGGCACATCACGCCGACATCGTGCTGCCCGGCAGTCTTCAGGAAGAAGACGAGGGCACCGTCACACAGGTCGAAGGCCGCGTGATCAAAATCAACAAAGCGGTCGATCCGCCGGGTGACGCACGTCAGGACTGGCGGATCATCCAGGACATTGCGGGTGCACTGGAGCGCCCCCACGGGTTGACGTTTGCGGGCCCGCGCGCGATCTTCGACGAGCTGCGACGCGCGAGCAAAGGCGGCGTCGCCGATTATTCTGGCATCACATACGAAAAAATCGAAAAGCAGATGGGCGTGTTCTGGCCCTGCTACAGCGAGGATCCCCAGACCGGGCAGCCAATCGATCATCCTGGCACGCCGCGCCTGTTCGAGCGCGGAAGCTTCAACCCGGTCGCGAAGGGAAATGGTCCCTTCTACTTTCCTGACGGCAAGGCGCGGTTCAATGTCGCGGAGTACCGGCCGGCGGTCGATGACGTGAGCGATGAGTACCCGCTCTTCCTGACGACAGGCCGCGTCGTCAGCCATTTTCTCTCCGGGACGCAGACCCGCCGGATCGGGCCGCTGATCGATCAATATCCCGAGCCACGGATTGAGATGCATCCGCGTCTAGCCGCGAAGCTTGGAACGCACGACGGGGAATGGGCGACGGCCGAAACGCGGCGCGGCTCGATCACCTTGCGTGCGATGGTGGTGACCACCATTCGCCCGGACACCATCTTCATCCCTTATCACTGGCCAGGAGACAAGAGCGCAAATCGTCTGACGGTGGCAGCGCAGGATCCGATCAGCAAGATTCCTCAATACAAAGTGTGCGGCTGCCGAGTGCGAAAGGCGGATGGGCCTCCACCGTATGCGACGGTCCTCGAGCCCCAGCAGTAAGGACGATGCCGAAACCGGAGTACCTCCACTTCTTCGTCGATCCGAACCGGTGTATCGGGTGCCAGGCCTGTGTGCAGGCCTGCACCGAATGCGATACCCATCGCGGTGCGTCGATGATCCACCTGGAGTTCGTCGATCGCGCCCGCAGCGTGCAGACGGTTCCGATGGTGTGTATGCACTGCGAGGAACCGACCTGTGCCGAGGTCTGCCCAGCCGACGCGATCAAGCGGACGGGAGACGGAGTCGTGCAATCGGCGCGCAAGCCGCGATGCATCGCGTGCGGGAATTGTGTGCTGGCCTGCCCGTTCGGAGTGCCGGAAGTCTACGAAGACCGTCAGATCATGATGAAGTGCGACATGTGCTACGACCGCACCAGCATCGGAAAGAAACCGATGTGCGCGACCGTCTGCCCGAGCCAGGCGCTGTTCTTTGGTACACGCGAGCAGATTGAGCAGTTGCGCCCGATGTCGACGCCGGTAAATCGCTTCCGGTTCGGCCGGCAGACGATCTCGACGCGTGTATTCATGATGATGCCGACCGAGCCGGTTACTGCGCGCCCTTACGTCGACGTGACGGCGGCGATGGTCGAACAGCCTCGCCAGCGCGTGATCCCGCTGGCGGCGGCCGGGGGAGATCCGTTCGCTGAAATCGAGGTGTAACGCGATGACCGATCCGGGACGAGAGCGGCTGGATGTACGCATCGACTCGGCGGAGCGTGAGGGCCTCACCGGCACGACGCCAGCCAACATCTACCGGCCGCTTGATGACGTCGAACAAGTCACGATCGCGCCGGACTGGCGCCCGATGGAGCAACAGCCGGCGTGGCGGACAGATTTCCCCATCGACTGGCCCCAAGATCACTACGTTGAGCGCCGCGACTTCATGAAGTTCATGGTGCTCACGAGCCTGGCGTTCACCGTCGGACAATTCTGGATCGTCGGGCGAAACTGGTGGCGGAGACGAAGCGGGCATCCGGACATCCTTCGGCTCGCGTCCGTGAGCCACGTGCCGGTCGGTTCGACGCAGACGTTTTCCTATCCCACGGAGCACGATCCATGCGTGCTCGTGCGTTCAGATGAACGGACGTTCGTTGCGTACAGCCAGAAGTGTACCCACCTTTCATGCGCCGTCGTGCCTCGCGTCGCGGACGGCGTGATCCGCTGCCCGTGTCATGAGGGTTTCTTCGATCTCGCTTCGGGCCGGCCGATTGCCGGACCGCCTCGCCGGCCGCTCTCCCTCATACGCCTCGAAATCCGCGGGAACGAAATCTTCGCAACCGGAGTCGAGGAGCGCACCGTATGAGCGTCAATCGTCCGTTCACGCGCGGGCAGCGAGCCACCATCGTGAACGGCATGCTGGCGTTCGTCCTGATGCTGGTGGTGTTGCAGCTCTGGTTGCTGACAGCGACGATGAACGCCTATCTGGGCGGTGACCAATCAGTGATCCGACCTGCCGCCGCTGCGAGCCTGGTGTGTCTGCTGCTCAACGCCGGATTGCTGCGGTATTTGTACTATATCGAGCGCACCCGAAAATGATTCGCGGGAATGGTGGCCTGGCCACTATGCATCCCGCGTATTTCGCATTGGTCATGGCGACGGGCATCGTGTCGATCGCCTGTGGCCTCTTCGGCCTTCGCCCGATAGCTGTCGTTCTTTTGTGGGCGAACACCGCGTTCTTCGTCGTTCTATGGATTCTCACGCTCTTGCGCATTGTGTGGTTCAGCGACCGAATTGTCGCTGATCTGACGCACCACGATCGCGCCGTCGGATTCTTCACGACCGTTGCGGCGAC
>JBPYEE010000119.1:0-10077 GCA_051985095.1 Vicinamibacterales bacterium
TATCGGCCACTGGTGCGATCCGGACAATCTGGGTCACCAACGCGTGACGATTTGTGCCGAAGCAGTCCTCCTGCCATCGGTCGGCACGCTTCGATGTACCGCCCTCTTGATGGCGCGCAGCATCGTAAGTACACTCGCGCCGCCTTTTCGCGATCATCCGATCGCCCGCACAGAGGAGGTGCTCGATGCGTCCGACGACACCGCCAACCGCTCCGGCCCGCAGACACCTTCGACGGCTAATGTTCGCCGCGCTCATCGGATTGGGTCTCTCGTGGGGACTGGTCTGGGTCGGCACGAGCGAACCTGCACAGGCGAAAAGCCACGTGCCCTTCCATTTGATGGAAGCGACGATCGCCGAGACGGCAGCAGCACTCGAAGCTGGAACGGTCACCTCCGAGGACCTGGTGAACATGTACCTGGCGCGCATCGCCGCTTACGACAAGCAGGGACCGGCGATCAACGCCATGATCAGATTGAATCCGAATGCGGTCGCGGAGGCGCGTGCGCTTGACGAGGAACGGCAGCGCGGACGGCGTCGTGGTCCGTTGCACGGCATTCCAATCGTCCTCAAAGACAACTACGACACCTACGATATGCCGACATCGGCGGCCTCGCTGTCGCTCGCATCATCCGTCCCGCCGGACGACGGTTACCTCACTCGACGATTGCGCGAAGCGGGCGCCGTATTCCTGGGCAAGACGAACATGCACGAGTTCGCCTACGGCATCACCACGATAAGTTCCCTTGGGGGACAGACGCTCAACCCGTACGACCTGCGACGAAATCCCGGCGGCTCAAGTGGTGGTACCGGTGCCGCGGTGACCGCGAATTTCGCTGTGTTTGGGATGGGCTCAGACACCTGCGGTTCGATCCGCATTCCCTCGTCCCACAACAGCCTTGTCGGATTGCGCGTCACACAGGGCCTGACCAGCCGCGACGGCATCATTCCGCTGTCGCACACGCAAGACGTGGGCGGAGCGCTTGCGCGAAGGGTCGAAGACATTGCGATCGTGATGGACGCGACGTCCGGGTTCGACCCCGCGGATCCGGTTACGGCCGTCAGCTTGACGCACACGCCCGACAGCTACACGAAATTCCTCAAAAGGGGACGTCTGCGTGGTGCGCGCTTCGGTCTGCTGACTGACGCATTGATTGTCGATCCGGCAGACGCGGAGGTCGCGGCCGTGATCGGGCAGGCGCGGCAGACGCTCGGCGCGCTCGGCGCAGACGTCATCGATGTGTCGATCCCCAACTACGCAACGGTCAGCAACGTCTCGGTGATCACATACGAGTTCAACGGCGACCTCAACGCGTACCTGGCGGCGACGCCGGCGGCGCCATTCAAGACGCTTCAGGACATCTTCAATCACCCGGCGCTCTGGCATCCTTCGCTTCTGAGCGTCCTTCAAGGGTCTTTGACCAACGCTCTCAAGGAGCCTGATTACTCCCAGCGTCTGGCCGGGCGCGAGGTCTTCAAAGCTGCCATTTTGCAGGTGCTCGACGACAACCAGCTCGATGCGCTGATTTACCCGACGATTCGGCAGAAACCGATCTTCGTCCCGAACACGAATCAGCCCGGATCAAACTGCAAGGTCAGCGCGCAATCGGGGCTTCCGGCCATCTCGGTACCCGTCGGATTCACCGATCCGGAACCCGGATTCAACGATGGAATCCCCGTGGGAATGGAGTTCCTGGGCCGCCCCTTTACCGAAGGCCCTCTCTTGCAGATCGCGTACTCGTGGCAGCAGGAAACGCACATCCGCCGCGTCCCTGCGACCACGCCCGAGCTCGAGCCGCGCTGGCCGTTCCGGGTGACCGATGGCACCGCGCTGTTCTTGATCAACCCAGCCACACGCCAATTGCACTTTACGGCGCCCAACATGGACACGTTCGTGTACCTCGATCCGGCGATGCATGACGCCGACCACAAGCTGACCGGGGCGTTCAACGACGACCATTGGCACGTTCGGTATGCAGTGCCCACAACGCGCGGGACGGCAACGATTCGGGTCGATGACCTATGGACGAACAGCAAGTACACCCTGTCCGGGATCGCGGTGCCGCAATAAGCGTCGATTCTCGACCAGGTGCGGTTGAGCCCCGGCGGACCTGAGCAGCCGCCGCCTCTGACGCGGAGATTGCCATCGTCATTGGAAATTGACTCTCATCGTATAGCCGTCCGATTCCTCGGCACGCCCTCGTCGCTGAGCACCGGGGCGAGCAGCTGCCACGTGCGTTTGACCTGTTTGATGCGCCAGCATGTTCGACACGGCATCAGCGCCCGTTCTGCGCTGGACTGCTGTTTGATGCCTCGACAGCGCAAGAAAAAAAAAGGCAACGCGAAATCCGGGCTCAACCCGGATGCTCGCTCGAACTTCTCAGAATCAGTTATCTGCAAGTCGGCCGAACCAGCCCGTAGCGGGCGTCGGCCTTAACGTCATCCGCACCGACGGCACCGGCGCTCGATTGTCGGTGTGTTCGATTGCCGGCAGACGCAGGTGGGACTGCAAACCTCGCACGCCAGGTGTCAGGACTGTTCAGACGCAGTTCCCGCCAAGCGGGAGGCTTCGATCGCGGTTTAACTCACGGCTTCATGACGAGAGCCCATGGCAGCGCAACTCTTCAACTTGCCGGGTCGCGTCGCCGCAAATTCGTTGGTTTTTCAGCGCCGACAATCTGGACACTGCGACGAGGCGGCCTCGACAAGCGTTTGGCCGTACAAGTTTGAGTTTTCAGGAACCACCGGTATATGTTTACGGGTCTAAACCCAGATGCGTACGTCACAATCGCGGGGACGCACCGGCGTACTCCTGGTCGGCTTCCTGGTTCTGCTGATCAACTCTGCGTATCTCGCTTCCTTCTCCGAACCGACGCTGTGGTACTTCGTTCAAGTGGCAGTTCACCCGGTGCTTGGGATCGCGCTCGCGGCAGTCGGCGTCCGGGTGATCGCGGCACGAGACGCGCGGTGGGCCAGCGCCATGCTGGGTCTCGGTCTCGTCCTCGGCCTCGTCGTTCTCGTCGTCGGCGCAACCACGCAGCATCGGCTCCTCGTCAACACGCACGTGGCAGCCTCGGCGCTCGGAGCAGCGTTGATGCTCGCGCACTGCTGGCGCGCGTCGCGGCAACTGCGCGGCACGTGGCGTCTGGGGGCCGTCCGCGCGGCCGTCGTCATCGTTGTGGCGGTCGCGGCCGCGATGGGGGTGGGAGGCCGCCGGCGCGATGCGGAACGTCTCGCCGCGGACCGCATTGAGAATCCCGCCAGCGCGGCGCTGACAATGGAGCAAGAGGGACCAGGGCCGGACAGCCCCTTCTTTCCGTCTTCGGCCAACACAACCGTGGGCCGCGCGATTCCGGCGAACTTCTTCATGACGGCCGCGAGCTGCGCCCGGTGTCATCGCGACATTTACGACCAGTGGCGCTCATCCGTCCATCACTTCTCGTCATTCAACAATCAGTGGTACCGCAAATCGATCGAATACATGCAGGACGTGACGGGAACGCGGCCCTCGAAGTGGTGCGCAGGCTGCCACGATCACGCCGTGTTCTTCAACGGCCGCTTCGACCGTCCAATCAAGGAGCAGATCGACACGCCCGAGGCGCAGGCCGGGCTGTCGTGCACCTCTTGTCACTCAATCACCCGCGTGCACAGCTCGATGGGACAGGGCGACTTCGAGATCGAATATCCGCCGCTGCACGATCTTGCGGTGAGCGAGCGGCCAATGCTGCAGACCGTGCATGACACATTGTTGTACCTGGCGCCCGCGCCTCATCGCCGGACGTTCATAAAGCCGTTCCATCGGGAGCAGACGGGAGAGTTCTGTTCGGCGTGTCACAAAGTGCACCTGGACGCGCCGGTCAACGCCTACCGCTGGATCCGCGGTTTCAACGAGTACGACAACTGGCAGGCCTCCGGCGTGTCAGGCCAGGGCGCACGTTCTTTTTATTACCCCACGACACCGCAATCGTGCGCCGACTGTCATATGCCGCTAGTCGATTCCAGCGATCCGGCCGCACGCGGCGGAAAAGTCCGATCGCACCGCTTCGCGGCCGCGAACACCGCGCTCCCGTTCGTCAACCACGATCAGGTACAGCTGAAGGCCGTTGAGGACTTTCTCCGTGACGGCCAGATCTCCGTCGACGTGTTCGGAATAACCCGCGCCGAGGCAAGCACGCCGCCGCCCGGCGGTCCACCCCCTGCCGGGCCGGTTCAGCTTTCGAGCGCCTTCGGTGTCGGCGAAGAGTCTGGTTCGTTCGGGGCAGCCCGTACGCGGTCGACGGCGCCTGCCGCTGTCGTGCTCGGACCTCTCGACAGAGTGTCGGTGTCCGTCCGGCGCGGCGAGTCCGTTCGGGTCGAGGTCGTCGTCCGGACGCGGAAAGTGGGTCATTTCTTCCCGGGCGGGACCGTCGACGCCTTTGACGTGTGGGTCGAATTCGAAGCGACGGATGATACCGGGCGCGTCCTGCTCCACAGCGGCGCGGTACGCGACGACGGGCGCGGTCCCGTCGATCCCGGCGCACACTTTTACCGCAGCCTCCAGCTCGACGCGCACGGCAATCCCATCAACAAGCGCAATGCCTGGATGACGCGATCGGTCGCATACGTGCGACTGATCCCGCCGGGCGCCGCCGATACTGTCCACTATCGCCTGCAGATTCCCCGGGACGTCGGCCGCCGTATTTTCCTGCGTGCCAGAGTCAACTATCGCAAGTTCGCCTGGTGGAATACGCAGTGGGCCTTCGCCGGCGTCCGCGACGCTACCGATTCCCACCCCGCCGTCACCCGTGATTACGACGACGGGCAGTGGACGTTCACGGGGGACACATCCCGCGTATCGGGCCAGATCAAAGCGATCCCCGACATTCCGACAACGGTGATGGCCCATGCGGAGGCGTCGCTTGAGGTCGTGGACGGCACGTCACCGGATCCGGCCGTGACGCAGCTGCTGGATCCGTCGGTGCGAGAGCGATGGAACGACTACGGCATCGGATTGCTGCTTCAGGGGGATCTGAAAGGAGCGGAGGCCGCCTTCCTGAAAGTCGTCGCCATGGAGCCGAATTACGCCGATGGCCCGGTGAACGTCGCCCGCGCGCGACTCCTCGAAGGTGAAGTCGAGGCCGGGATTGCGATGCTCGACAAGGCCCTGGCGATCTCGCCGCGTCTGGCGAAAGCGCATTATTTTCTGGGCACCGCATTGAAGACTCTCGGCCGGTATCCGGACGCGCTGGAACACCTGCAGATCGCGGCCGCGCAGTACCCGCGCGATCGTGTTGTCCTCGACGAGATCGCCCACGTCCAGTTCCTGGAACGCCGGTTTGATGATGCGATTCGAACGCTGCGCAAGGCTCTCGCCGTGGACCCCGAGGATTTGGCCGCGCACTACACCCTGATGCTCTGCTATCAAGGCAAGGGCGACACCCCGCTCGCCACGCACGAGCGGGCGCTGTACGAGCGGTTCAAGGCCGACGAAGCCGCGCAGGCGATCACCGGACCGCACCGGCTGCGGTCGCTCGAAGACAACAATGAGTCGCAGTCGATTCACGAGCACCGGGAGACGCCGCCGATCGTGCGCCCGGTGGCGGGCCCATCCGTTGACGACTGGCAGTGACCGGTTCTCAACATCGGCGATCTTCGTGACGACTCGCGGCCGCGCGAGTCGCGGTTGGTCCTTCGCGGCCGTCTCCACCGCCGTGGCGATGTCCATCGTAGCCGGCGCGCTCCTCGCCGCATCCGAGCCGACTGTGACGTTTACCGATGTGACGACCGCCGCGGGCATCAGATTCGTTCACAACAGCGGCGCTTTCGGCAAGAAATACCTGCCCGAGACCATCGGCTCGGGCGTCCTGGTCGTCGACTTCGACGGAGACGGCTGGCCGGACATCCTGTTCGTCAATTCCAGGAGCTGGCCCGGCCACCGCGGCCGGCCGTCACTGCCGGCACTCTACCGGAACATGCACGACGGGACGTTTGCCGACGTGACACGCGGGTCAGGTTTGGACGTGGAGCTGTACGGCATCGGCGCCGCCGCCGCTGATTTCGACAATGACGGAAGAGTCGACATCTATGTGACCGCGCTGGGCGGCAATCGGCTGTTCAAGAACCTTGGCGGCGGCAAGTTCGCCGATATCACCGAGCGTGCGGGTGTTGCGGACCATGGCTTCTCGACGAGCGCGCTCTGGTTCGATTACGACAACGACGGAAAGGTGGATCTGTTCGTAACGCACTACGTGGAGTGGTCGGAAGCGACAGATTTGTTCTGCTCGATTGACGGAAAAAACAAGTCGTATTGCACCCCGGAGTCGTATCCGGGTCAGAGCCCGACACTCTTCAGGAACCGCGGCGACGGGACCTTCGAAAACGTCACCAGGAAGGCAGGTCTGTACGACGCCTCGTCCAAGGGGCTCGGCGTGGCGATGCTCGATTACGACGGCGACGGCCGGATGGACCTGTTCGTGGCGAACGACACCGAACCAAACCGCTTGTATCGCAACAAAGGCGACGGCACCTTTGAAGATGTCGCCACAATCGCGGGCGTCGCATTCAGCGAGACGGGCGTCGCGCGCGCAGGCATGGGCGTCGACACCGCCGATTACGACGGCTCCGGCCGACCGAGCTTGATCGTCGGGAACTTCTCCAACCAGATGATGGCCCTGTTCCACAACGAGGGGCACGGCCTCTTCATCGATGACGCACCACGAGGCGCGGTTGGCCGTGCCTCGCTCCTGACGCTGACGTTCGGCTGTTTCTTCTTCGACTACGATCTCGATGGCTATCCGGACATCTTCGCGGCAAACGGTCACGTCGCGGATGACATCGAACGCGTCCAGTCGCGGGTGACCTATGCCGAGCGACCGCACCTGTTCCGCAACACCGGTCGCAAACAGTTCGAGGAGGCGACTGCGCGCGCCGGACCTGCACTGCAGCGTCCGATGGTCGCTCGCGGGACCGCGTACGCCGATTTCGACAACGACGGCGACCTCGACATCGTGGTCAGCACGAACAACGGGCCAGCGCGCCTCTTTCGCAATGACGGGGGCAATCGAAACAACGCGCTGCGCGTCCGCACGATCGGTACCACGTCGAACCGCGACGGCATCGGCGCGCGGATAGACGTGACCATCCATGGCGGATCTCGAGCCTGGCAGATCGTGAAAACTGGATCGAGCTTTGCGTCGCAATCGGAGCTGCCAGTCACGTTCGGTCTGGGTACGGCCTCGGGCGTCGACGCGATCCGTATCGCGTGGCCGAGCGGCCGCGTCGACACGATCGGCGCGGTGCGGGCCAATCAGGTCATTACGGTAAAGGAAGGCGCCGGCATCGTTCAGACCATTCCTTTCGTCCGGGCTGCGCCCCCACCATCGTCTCGATCGCCGGTGCGCGGCGAACCTGGGCTTCGCACGGGGCTGTAATCTTCCGTTGAGCAGTCGATGATGGGCAGAAACGATCTGGTTGCGGGTGCGCTGATGGCTGCGCTTGCCGGCGGGAGCGCCTGTCGGCACGGCGCCGACCGGGCCGCGGCGCGCGAGCAGGCGTATCGCGTGAACAATCGTGGGGTGGCTGCGCTCGAACAGTTCAACTACGGCGAAGCCGTGAACGACTTCAGGCGCGCACTGCAACTCGACGAGTCGCTGGCCATCGCGCGCATCAACCTGAGTCTCGCACTGCTGTACTCGCAGGACGAAGCAGGCGCCGCACGTGAAGCGGCTCTCGCGGCGCGCGAGCTGCCCTCTGCGCCGCAGCCGCACTACATTCTGGGCCTGACGGCCAGAGCGCAAAACCGGCCGGACGATGCCCTCCGGGAATTCGAGCGTGTTCGCCAGATCGATCCCGCTGACGTCGGAACGCACGTCAACCTCGGGCAGATCTACCTCGAGCGGCAGCAATACCCGCAGGCCATCGCCCTCCTTCGAGCGGCCGCTGACGCCGAACCGTTCAATGTGACGGCCGCGTACAACCTGGGCCTCGCGCTGACGCGCAGCGGTGAGACCGCGCAAGGCACCGACGTGCTGCGGCGCGCGCAGGCGTTGCGCACGACGGGCTACGCGGTCACGTTCGGAACCGGGTACCTCGAACAGGGACGCTACGCCGAGGCCCTCGCGTCGACCGGCGCCGAGCCCGATCTCGTCGATCCCGCGGTCCCCAGGATCCAGTTCACGCCCGTTGTCGTCGACGAGGCGCGCCCGTCGGCGCTTCCGCCATCGCCCTTCGGTCGCCGGTTTTCCTCTGCCGATCTGACCTCCACCGCGCTGGCGCAGATCGCCGCCGGCCTCGGCGGTGGCCTGACGCTCCTCGACTTCAACATGGACGGCGCGTTGGACGTGTTCGAGGCGTCGCCGGCTGGCGTGCGGCTCCTTCGCAATGACGGCCAAGGGAACTGGACGGACGTGACTGTCGGGTCAGGTCTCGACTCGACGCCGCCCGACAGCGTCACGATTGGCTGCGTGGCCGGCGACTACGACAACGACGGCCGTCCCGATCTTTTCGTCCTGCGATACGGACACAGCTCGCTGTACCACAATGACGGCGGCGGCCACTTCAGCGACGTGACGAAGGTGGCCGGCATCCCCCCGTATCCGTTCCTTGCAGGCGCCGCGGCCTTCGTCGATGTGGACCACGACGGCGACCTCGATCTCGTGATCGCCGGACTCGCGGATCTCGACGGCAGCCGCCAACGATCGGGCGGACGAAGCCTGGTGTTTCCGGTTGACTTCCCGCCGGCGCCGATGCGGCTGCTTCGCAACAACGGGAACGGCACGTTCACGGATACGACCGTGTCGGCCCGCCTTGATGTAGCCACGCATGCCGTCGGCATCGTGCCCACTGACTTCGACAATCGGCGCGACGTCGATTTGCTGATCGTGAACCGGATCGGCCCGCCGCTGTTGTTCCAGAATCAGCGCGACGGCACGTTTCGCAATGTCGCGAACGAGGCTGGCCTCGCCGCGGTCGTGGGATCACAGGACGAGATCAACGCCGTCGCGGCAGCCGACGTCAACAAAGATGACTTTCCGGATTTCTTCTTTGGCCGCGCCAGCGGTGGCGTGTTCGCGCTCAGCGACGGCCGGGGCCATTTCACGGCCGCCGCCGCACCCGAGAGCGCGAGGGGCGCAGTCGCCGCGCAGTTCGTGGATTACGACAACGACGGCCTGGTCGATCTGGTGACATGGTCGACCGGGCCGCACATCCTCCGCAACCTCGGCCGGCAGTGGAGCGACGTCACCGCGATGGCGATAGCGCCCACGGCCCGCAACCGGACACTCCCGTCGGCGAAAGCGCTGGCGCTGGCGGATTTGAACGGCGACGGCCGCACGGACGCAGTTACCGCCGGCAACGGCGCTGTCACGTTCTGGCGCAACGATGGCCCCAGCGACAACCGGTCGTTCCGCGTCGTGCTGAAAGGCCGCGTCAGCAACCGCGCAGGCGTTGGTTCGAAAATCCAGATTCGTGCCGGCAGCCTGCTCGCTCGCATGGAAACCTCCTCGGCGACACCGGCCGTCGCGCCGGCCGACATCGTGTTTGGCATCGGCCAACGCGCCGGGGTTGACGCCGTCCGAGTGCTCTGGCCGTCCGGGATCGTGCAGGCCGAGGCTCGGCCGCAACCGTTGCCGTCGTCCCTCACGATCGAGGAACTGGACCGCAAACCGTCCTCGTGCCCATTTCTGTACACCTGGAGTGGCGACCGCTTCGAGTTCGTCACCGACTTCCTGGGTGCCGGCGAGATGGGCTACCTCGAGAACCCCGACGCGGCGGGCATACGCGCACGCAACACGCCGGAGCCGGTCGAGTACGTTCGGATCGAGAGCCGACAGCTGAAACCGAAGAATGGCCGATTTGACATTCGAATCACGAACGAACTCGAGGAAACATTGTTTCTCGATCGCCTCCAGCTGCTTGCCGTCGCGCACCCGGCCGACACCGAGGTTTACCCGACCGCTGGGATGACGGCTTCGCCCAAACCGTATCGCCTGTTTGCCGTCACCGGCGCCCACGTGCCGCATGCAACGGACCAGGACGGAAGCGATGTGACTCATCGCATCAGCCGTCTCGATCGGCGATACGCCGACGGGTTTGCACTCACA